>JAGORV010000008.1 GCA_018062625.1 Candidatus Woesebacteria bacterium | reverse complement strand
TTATAGCACCCAGTAAAATCTCGCCATTAAAGAGGAAGCTTAGACGTGTCATCTTGTACAGAAGCTTCTATCCTATCTGTCTGAGATAATTTTTGCCCCAAAACGGTAACTGCTCCAGATACTGTATTCATACTGTTATAGGCATTTCCTACATGCCGACCTAATACCCCCAAGTGCTCATCTATCTTCGAGTAGTCTTTTTGAATTGCGCGAAGCAATCGAAACACTTCTTTAGATTTTTGCTCTAAATCCTTCCCCTGGAAGGATAATAACAATACTTGCAAGTGTGCATACAGAGTATTTGGAGATACAGGGTAAACCCGTTGCCCGCGTGCAAAGCTCATAAGCTCTTCCATATTTGCTATTTCGTAATACACAGACTCTGAAGGGATATACATAAGAGCAAAATCCATAGTTCCTTCTTCTGGTAATATATATTTTTTACTTATATCACTCACGTGTTTTTTTACATCCGATATAAACGCTTTCTTTGCCTGCAGTCGATCTGATTCAGTTTCTCCTTTATGCATACTTGTGAAATTTTCCATTGGAAACTTAGAATCTATACACAGTAACCCTGCGTCAGTTTTTAACACCGCATCCACTTTCATGCCAGATTTGAACGCATACTGCAGATGAAAAGAGTTTTTTGGGAAGGTTTGACCAATCATATCCTGCAACACTTGTTCTCCTATGTTTCCTCGTAATTTAGGGGATTGTAAAAATTCTTGTAGACTTCGTATTCCCCTCCCTACCTCACTCATCTCGCCAACGTGTTTATTGAGACTCCCTATAACACGTGCTGCCTCGTCTAATCTATCGTTTAGTTGTCGAGAATTGGTCTGTAACGTACGAGTCATTTCTACCGTCGATCCACGCATAGATTCATTCAATGTTTTATTTGTCTGTTCGATAGTTGTTTGCATCGATTTCAACCATTCAACAAGCGTTGCATCGGCAGTAGGCTTCGCAAGCTTTTCAAGCTCTCGTTTCCCTAAGAATGCGAGTGCAATAAACCCAAAAATGATAACGATAATAATGAGAAATAATCCTATATCCATAGTGCTTCAAACAATACCACGTTAAACATCCTAAAACAAACCCTCCGAACGTTGTTGTCCGGAGGGTGATTGTTTTTAAACAACACGAGTTACTTTTTTTTCTGTGTACTCAATGCCAAAGCCGCGACAGAGAGCAAAAATGCTCCCATACTCAGCCAAGGTGTTTGTGCACCACTACTTTTTTTGACTGCAGCAATATCCGCTACTACTTGATCCACCTTTGAAGTAGCAACTATCGATACCTTAGGTGCTGGGTTTTTTTCACTTGTATCATCCCAAGCAACTACCGACCCATCAGCATATTTCTGATATGCCTTCCATACCAGTTGTTTTGGATCACCAGCGTAACTTATGGAAATTGGAAACTGCATGAACTCACCATCGGCAATTTTGCCTCCAGTCCATACAATTTCTGTCACCTTTCCATGTGCCAACTCACCCGCTTTATGATCATCTCCCATACCCACTTCTGTCTCCGCTTTCTTCTCGCTATGAATCCATCCGGCAACAGGAGCAACACCATGGACTTCTACACCATCAGGCACAACCACGCGAATCTCGGTTGTAGGAATCTCCTTTTCTGTCGGCACGTTGACAGTAAACGTTGTATAACCTACAACTGCTTCTTTTGGAGACAAACTCACATGTGCCGATACCTGACTTGCACATGCAAGTAACACTATGCCCAATACAAACACAAATACAATACGATTCATAATTATGATCCTTTCTATAATTTAGTATAAATAAACAAGTACAAATACGCTGTGAAGCAACGCACTAGTGGCATTTAGAATGAAGAATTCCCCTTCGTAATCCAATTCGAATAGAATCATAAAGGATCGGAATGTACATATAGTCTTCCATATATATCTCTATACTCAGGCACAATGCCTTCCGAGAAATATGGAGCAGCACATATAATCCAGAAAAAAATAATAATAAATTAACAATAGAAATAAAAGAATCTCTATACGAAGCACACTGAGGAAGACCTTGAATGCAACTGGAGTTTACTAACGTGGGATGCGTTGGATCAAAATTTTGTAAATGTAAAAATGCACAGGCAAATGCGAGAAGAATGACCGTTATAATTATTCTTTGATACTTATGTAACTGCGACATGAAAATGTTCATTATGTGAGATATCTCACACAGTATATGAACATTCTATTATGCATGTCAACAAACTCATCGCTTTATCGACACGAACATCCAGATGATGATCGCCCCACATAGCGCCTGCATGTATGGTATAAAAGGCACTAAGGGATTCACTTCGGTAATTGAAGTTTCACCTTTTACAAAATATTCATATGTGAGAGAAAATGATTGAAAAAATTGCCCTTCCCCATTTGGTTTTCCATCAACCACAACACTGTATTTTCCTGCATTAGGAAATGTATATCGCAATTGTGTATATGACCCCCCACTCACCACAGGCAACTGAACAAGAGATTTCCCATCAGATTTTACTGTAAGTGTACATATACAATTTGAAGGATTTGTCGCATTAAATCTACCGCTACTGTCAGTAATTTCAACCAATATAGCTGACTCTTTTCCTGCTATTGGGGCGTCATCTGGGTTTATATGAACGGACACTCCTATCGCACGATCAATTTTGAGGGTGTGAGCATATACAGGATACGCTCCATACATACACATGGTTACTATACCCATCATCACAATAAATAGATTTCTTTTCATTTCACTTCTATGACATGTTCCACAACGAATGTGTCATCCTTTTGTTTAAACTGACCAAATAATTTATATTTTCCTTTTTGTTGAAAAAATGTGCTGAAGCGAATCTGTGGCCCCCCTAACTGACTCGGAGAAATCGGCACATCAATCGGGTGAACATGTAAATATGTCTTACTGTCTTCGCTTACGATAGCTAAATGCCCAAACGCGCCTAAATATGTTTGAATATTGTCCACGGGTAAACCTGAGGCGGTTTTGAATGTGTAGGCAAAATCCACTGTATCTGTTCGTGATATGTCTCCAGTCGGACTTAAAATTACCTCCATCGTACCTACTGCTTTTATTCTCTCATCTACCGTTATGCTTGCTCGCTCATCACGCGGAGCATTTTGAGTTTTTATCGTGATGACAGAAAGATTCTCCAAATAATCTGGTGGAGAGTATCCCAAATATAAGGAGTATGTCCCTTCTTTTGGAAGAGTAAACGATATGCTAAATGTTCCATCAGCTTGTTGTTCTGGATGGACATGCTGATATGTGGTCAGATCTCGACCAATAATCACCATATGCATGTGCTTTTCTTGCACTACTTGAAATTTTTTCACAATTTTTCCGTTTCGCTTATCTCGTATCGTAATTCGTGCAGTAATTGGTTGATTAGGCACAATTTTATTGGGTTCAGTGGTAACTTCTGCTACATAATTTTTGCTATACCCTTTTCTATGAGCACTGTGAGGATCATATGGTTTCTGAAACGTCGATATAGTTACCCAAAATCCTGCGATAACCAAAATCATAAGCATCACACTTATTCGAATGCTTTGTGATGCTCGCCACTGTTTCTGCTGCCAGAAACGCAATATCGTTGCACCCACTTCAAGAAGTAATAACGTTAAAGCAATAATGTTTGTAGCTTTTGGAATTACAGCGGTTGGGGTCGTAAAATGAGATCCTATGAGGAACGCATGCACAACGACAAGTATAATCGCCCAATAGACATATCTATGTAGTCGCTTCCACGCTACAGGCCCTAACCATCTCTCCACGCGATCTATAGATGAAATAGCCATAAGTGTCAAAATGCAAAAAGCGATAAAACTACATGATAGTGCCACTTGATGCCGAATAGGCAAGAAAAACAGAGAAAAAATATTTGCGGATAAATTATAAAAAAATCCTAGCGTCGCATGAGATGCACCAAAAAAGAATCCACTAACCCCAATTGCTCTTCGCGCTCGGACCAACAAAGCATTGAAAGGGAAATTAGGAAAATATACAGTGAACAAACCAGGAATTAATGATATAAAAAGTAAATACAGTCCAGTCAGCGCAAAACCCCGCGTCAGCTCCGCCAACGATGCCACCATGGAAGGGCCAGATTGCACCACTTGCACAAACAAGTATGTCGCCCAAATACACCCTACTGCGTACACAGCAAATCGTATATATGGGTATAAAATGAGATTAATCGATTTTACAAAACGTATTACCTGTGGCCGTCGTCCAAAACGATACGACATAAAAGATACTATCCAAACTAAAAATGAAAAAATGATAGACACTGCGGGGACGATAAATTGAGATGGAAGCTGTACCATGATTTTATGACTTAGAAAATATTCCTGTTATGGCACCGATAATGCTTGTAAACCACTCCGCGAATTTTATAAATATATTATTGCTCTGTGGCGCATCCAGAAAAACAAAAGTATCACTGGATATACCATTCTTGTCTGTCACTCGTAATACAGGAAACATAGGAAAATAATCACTGTATTTATACGTATGCTTTATGTTCTTGCCACTTCCCTTTTGCTCATCGGAAAAATCCCATGTATAAGAAACTATATCTCCAGCAGATTTTGATGCATCGAACGTTACTGTGCGATTTCCACGAATTTCTATAATATCTTTTGTTGGATCTGATACAACTCGACCATTTACTGACACGACTGCTACAGGCAACGTATACCCATCATATGGAAGTATATTTATTTGTATTTGGTTTACATTTGCAAATTCCTCTACCTCTCCCGGATATTTTGCCTCGAGATCTATAATATAGGTTCCACTTTTCCTATAGGTATGCGTTACGATTCGTCCCTCTAGTTTTTGCGATCCATCTCCCAAACTCCATCGATACTGTGGAATAACTTTCTTTGCTCCATTTATATAAGGATTTGGAAAAAAATTCTCATCAATTTCAAATGTAATTGGTTGATTCACAATATATGCAGAAGATGTAGCCAGATCCGAACCGAGCGTCATTGCAACGGGTATAGTATAGGTCATGATTGGATTCGTTTGCGCATACACACTATTTACCTTCACATACGGCGGTCCTGATAAATGGGCGGATGCCGATGTAGCGCCAACAGATAACATGCTACTAAAAAGTACAATGAAAAATATAAGCTGGTGTTTCATAGAATATCGTTATTATAGATCGTATACTGCTTGATTGTAAAAATTGGTTGCACACCTCACATTTAGCTCGTAAAATATACAAGTGACTAATTCTCCAAGAAATACTCTTTGGCTTATCACCGGAATCAGCGGTATCAGCATCCTCGGGTGGCTTGTAAGCACAACGGCACCGACCTCTCCAAGTTCTATATTTATATTTTTTGCACTTATTTATTTTTCCTGCTTCTCTTTAGGTCTTTTTTTCTTCAACCACACTCGGCGTGCAGTATTTTGTGCCACAGGCATTACCCTATTTCTGTTCTTACGATTGCTTGGACTTCGACAGCCACTGTATCCCATACTTCTCGTCGCTTCGCTTCTTTCGCTTGAGCTTCTTGTATATAAACGATAAAATCAAGCTCACATGGATAAATTTTATATCACCTGCGCCATCCCGTACGTAAATGCAGCACCTCACATCGGTCACGCACTCGAATTTATCCAAGGAGATGCGCTCGCTCGATATCATCGATTACTGGGTCAAGACACACTTTTATTATCAGGGGGCGATGAAAATGCACTGAAGAATGTACAAGCTGCAGAAAAAGCAGGCATACCTGTTCAGCAGTTTATAGACGAAAACAATATAAAATTTTTTGAACTCACCAAACTTTTGGGGTGCCAATTCGACGTCTGGCAAAAAGGAAGCGATGTGGATCATCATTTCAAATCCAGCCAAAAACTCTGGGAACTATGTGATAAAAATGGAGATATTTATAGCAAGTCATATGAAGGCCTCTATTGTGTCGGATGCGAAGCGTTTTACACAACCGAAGAACTCAATGAAAATGGTGAATGTTTTGAGCATCCAGGAAAAAAACTAGAAACAGTGCAAGAAAAAAACTATTTTTTTAATCTCAAAAAATATCAAAAAAGACTTTTGAATATTCTAAAAGGAAATGATAAAGAATACTCACTTAATATCATTCCCGAAAAAAGAAAAAATGAAGTAATTTCATTTGTAGAAGGTGGACTCGAAGATGTAAGCATTTCTCGATCTAACGAACGGGCGAAAAATTGGGGCGTACCCGTGCCAAATGACGACACGCAACGTATGTACGTCTGGTTTGATGCACTCAATATCTACCAAAGCGGGATTGGATTTGGATGGGATGACGCAATGTACAAAAAATGGTGGCCGGCAGATGCACATGTAATAGGTAAGGGCATTACGCGCTTTCATGCTGTGTATTGGCCAGCATTTCTTCTATCCGCAGGTCTTCCGTTACCAAAAAATATATTTGTGCATGAATACTTCACGGTAAATGGCCAAAAAATGTCAAAAACACTCGGAAATGTGATCGATCCTGTTGGACTGATACAAAAGTATGGATCTGATCCTTTACGATATTATTTTCTAGCCAAGTTTTCACCATTTAATGACGGGGATTTTTCTGAAGATGAATTTATAAAAACATTTAATTCTGATCTAGCAAATGGCTTAGGAAACACCGCATCAAGAATTGCAAAACTTGCTGATGGATTAGGTGATTTTTCCGACACTGAAATTCCGAAAAATATATATAGCGATACACAAACCAAACTGTTTCATGAATTCAGATTTGACTTGATCTTAAATGCAATTTGGACAACTGAGATTGATGCCATTTCAAAACATATTGATCAAGAAAAACCTTGGACCATAAAAGATGCACAAAAACGAAAAGAAATATTACAAAAAGATATCAATTTGCTGCGAATTATAGCTACGAAGTTACAACCATTCTTACCGGAAACATCTAAAAAAATTCTTAATCAATTTAAAGGACCAACAATCCAGTCTATTGAGCCACTCTTCAAGCGACTCACTTAAAAAATGTATATAGATACTCACACGCATTTGCAATTTTCCGAATTCGATGAAGATCGAGCCATGGTCATTGGCAATGCAAAAAAAGCAGGAGTTAAACAATTTATTGTCCCTGGGGTTGATGTACATTCAAGTAGTGGCGCAGTACATCTTGCCACAACACATCCCAACGTGATATTTGCCTCTATTGGTTTTCATCCGTATGAGGCCCAAACCACTAACAGTGTGCAGCCTCTAGAAACAATGCTCAGCACCCAAGACAAACACATTGTAGCAATTGGCGAATGTGGATTGGATTACCATATATATAATAAAGAAGACGCAACCAGTAAAAAAGATCATCAAAAACGCCTGTTTGCTGCGCACATCGCACTTGCCCTCAAATATGACCTACCTCTCATAATGCATTGCCGCGATGCATATGAAGATTTTTTTGATGTCATAGACAGTATGCCCACGTTGCCTCGTGGAGTTATACATTGTTTTTCTGGAGGACTACAAGAACTTCGGTTTGCCACAGATCGCAATCTCTATGTAGGAATAGATGGAAATGTCACATACTCTAAACAGTTGGGAATGGTGGTTCCGAGCATTCCGTCATCAATGCTTCTCCTAGAAACTGACGCCCCATACCTCACCCCTGTACCACATCGCGGAAAACGAAATGAACCAAAATACATCCCTCTTACCGCAGCGTTTATCGCCACACTTCAAAACAGCTCCGTACAGGATATTGCTTCAAACGCCACAAAAAATGCACAAACGCTTTTTCGACTAGGGTGATATACTAATTTTTGACATTATATATAAGCCTAACATGAATATTCTGCTTGTCTCTGATGTATATCTTCCCACCGTTAGCGGTGTCGCAGCCTCTACAGACTCCATAGCAAAATATCTCGCATCCCAAGGACACACAGTATTTTTGGCATGCCCAAGACCTTCAAACCCCATCACGCAAAATATAGATCGACTCCACATCACCTACACCCCATCGTTACCCGATCCATTTTTTGTCGGCAAACGTATGGCATTTATACCATTTGGATTTTCTCAAATTTGGCAAATTATTACACGCCATCACATTGATATCGCACATATTCAGGAGCCCGTGGGGCTAGGGCTTATGGCCCTAATCTGCTGCAAAATTCGACATATCCCAACAGTTGGCGCCCTCCATACATCCGTAGAACAAATACGACTCATCGCTGCTCCAATAATTCGCCCATTTGTACCTGCATTTATGAAAAAATATCTGCGCACTATATATCCAAATTACGATGGAGTCATGGTTCCTACAAATACTGTGGTTACATTTTTGCGCCCATTACTAGGAAAAGAAAAGATCATTCAGGCGGTTTCCAATGGAGTCGATATCAATGAATTTACTCCATTAGCCAGTAATGCATCTCTGCGAAAAAATCTTCAAATACCGAAAGAAAAAATATTGTTTTTGCATGTAGGAAGACTGGATAGTGACAAAAATATAGAAACAATTTTTCGTGCACTAACCCTAACGGAACCAAAAGTTCACTTTCTACTCGCGGGGATAGGAAAACAAGAATCTACGCTACGTGCATATGCACAAAAATTGAGAATAAATGAAAAAATTACATGGATAGGAAGAGTGGATAAGCCAAAAATGATTCAGTGGTATCAAGCAGCCGACGCATTCGTCATCATGTCTCCAGTTGAAACACAAAGTATTGTAGCGCTCCAAGCTATCGCCACAGGTCTTCCGCTTATCGCCGCACGTGCCGGCGCGCTGCCAGAGCTAGTTCGGGATTCAATAAGTGGCTATCTTCTAGATACTTACGATTATAAATCGCTTGCGAAGCATATGGACACACTCGCCAACGACCCAAATTTACGCAAGCGCATGGGAAAAGAAGGTCGAACACTAAGCCTCCCTCATCATAAACCCATCGCACTATCTAAGCTTGTTCAATTATTTAAACAGGTGATATCAAAACAATCATAAATCTAATTATTACCCAGTATAGGACGAGGTATGCTACAATATTATAGCTAATTTAGCTTGTTCTTATGCGCCGATTATTTACCCTCTACCCTAACAAAACGCAACGACTACTCGAAATATTAGTACCACTCACCTCGTGGTTCATCATCACTCTTCCACTTTGGTTATCGCTTTGGCATCCAGCAATGGTGGCATATCTAATTATAACCTTTGATGTGTATTGGTTTTATAAATCGGTAACCCTTGTTCTATATGCTGTTCGATCGTTCATCGTATTTGCCGCACATACTGCAATAGACTGGCAATCAAAAGCAAAAGTTTTACCAAATTATAAAGATCTTTGGCACGTTATCATCATTCCTGAATACAAAGAGCCACTTCATATACTGAAGCGCACACTCGACAACTTGGTAAACCAACAGTTTCCTCAAAAACGAATGATTATCGTACTTGCAACTGAGACGAAGGATCCAGACAGGATCGAAACATCCACTACTCTGAAAAAACTTTATGGACACAAATTCGGTCATTTTCTCATCACGGAACATACTCTTGTTGTGGGTGAAGTGACAGGGAAATCCTCAAACATGGCGTGGGCAGCCCGCCAAACTGCAAAATTTCTTGTGAAGAACAATATTCCCATTCCTTGGACCACGGTGACATCATGTGATGCTGATGCACTTCCACATCCGAAATATTTTTCGGCTTTAGCATATGAATTCTTACACGATGCTGATAGATACGATCATTTTTATCAAGGAAGTATATTGTTCTATAGCAATATCTGGCGAATTCCACTTCCCAATAGATTTTTAAATACACTCAATAGCATTTGGAACTTAGCAGTATTATCTCAGCCACATCGCCTCATAAACTTCTCCACATACTCTCTCGCATTCCAGACAGCACAAGAAGTTGGTTTTTGGGCAGTCGACGTAATTCCGGAGGATTATCATATGTTCTTTACTGTATATTTCGCTCGAGGAGGGCGTGCTTCAGTAAAACCTATATTCCTTCCAATCCTTGTAGACGCCGCAGAAAGTACAGGATTCTTTAGTACGTTTGTAAATCAATACGAACAATCAAAGCGTTGGGCATGGGGCGTTTCTGATATTCCATATGTAATCCGAGAAACTATTCTCCACACCGAAATCAAGGGCATTGAACGATTCCGACGCGTCGCAGGACTTCTAGAACATCATATCCTCTGGCCTACAAATTGGTTTATTTTGACTATTGGTAGTACTGTGCCACCACTTATAAATCCTATGTTTGGTCGCACGGTCCTCGGGCACAACCTTTCACGTATATCCTCTACCATTTTGACCTTATCAACAATCTTTTTGATTATTGTATTTATCATAGATTGGCGAATTAAACCACCAAAACCTAAAGAGTATCCGGCATGGAAACTACCACTCCTCTATCTTCAATGGCTAACCCTTCCTATAATATCTTTTTTCCTCTCTGCTCTCCCAGGACTAGACGCACACACACGACTCCTATTGGGAAAACGTCTGGAATATAGGGTGACGGAAAAGATATAATAGGAAGCAGTAGACAGAATCTATGTTACATACACTGCTGACACACACACCGATATTTTACTTAGTCCAAAGTTTATGGAGAGATGAAGCATTCTCTATCCTCGCTGCTGAGCGACCTCTCGGATTTATTGTATCTCGTCTTGGATTTGAACCCCCCGTATATTACGCAATGCTTCATTTCTGGATTCGTATCTTTGGAGAATCCGAGATTGCGACACGCAGCTTATCACTACTTGGCCTTGTTCTAGCAACCATTATTATCATTAGATGGTCTGAGCACATGTTTAAAAAACATTGGCTTGCTTGGTTTACCCCGTTATTTTTTATTCTCAATCCCATGCTTCTATATTATGCATTTGAGGTTCGTACCTATGGGTGGTACATGTTTTTTGCGACAGCCTCTTTGTATGCATATTCTCATAAAAAGTGGTTTTGGTTTACGACATCAGCTATTTTAGGATTTTACACCCATACCTATTTTATGTTTCACTTAACGGCAATTGGAATACATTGGCTGGTATTTGACGTTTGGAAACGTTCCCACACGTGGAAAAGCATAACTCGAGATACCGCTTTCAAATCATTTCTCACCATTGGCTTCGCCATGGCACCTTGGTTAATCAAAATTATTCAAGAAGCATCCAGATTAAAAAATTCTTGGTACTATCCAGTAGACCTTCATCTTGTTTACTCACTGTTGGGTAATATGTTTACTGGATATGAAGGGACACCATGGTATGGGTGGACTTACACTAAATACCTATCAATACTCTTACTCCTTTTTGGGGTTCTCGCATATCGCGATTCAAAAGAAAAAAGAAGAAATCTTCTCTTTCTATTTTGTGTCGGCATACCGCTTGGGCTTTGTGTTGGAATTTCGTTTATCAAACCGCTTTTTGTAAACCGGTATCTTGTATCTTCCACTATTGCTTTAGTGCTCGTTGTCATTGCGGCAATCCAATCTATCCGAAATGCCACAGTACAAAAAATATGTGCTGCCAGTTTGCTTGCTTTAGTCATTGGAATAAATTGGTGGTTTCCACAACAACACGCTAAGCTTCCAATCCGAGAAACAATGAACAGCATAAATTCTATACGAAAAACAACCGATGTGTATTTTGCCGCCACTCCCATAATCTATCTAGAAGTAAAATATTACGCATCCGATCGTTCACGTGTATACCTGTATAACCCAACTGATGGAGTATTTCCATGGTACATAGGCGATGCGATCATATCGGCAAATGACATGGTAAAAGATTTACCCATGTATCCAACTCGCGCTTTCCTCATTCGTGACGATGGATCATATGAAATCGTCTATCGTATGCCCATAACAAACACGACAATTGTGCCAAGAAAAAAATGAAACTACAGTTCCCTATCAATTTAAAGAGGACTGATTTTTTGGAAGCTACTCCAACTCTTCGCTCTACTTGGACTTTCAAACTTTCATCACTTGCAATACTGGCTCATATCTCAATATCGTCGCTGACACTACTACTTTTTTGGCGAAAACTTCCACCGCAGGTGCCACTATGGTATAGCCGCCCATGGGGAATAGAAAGACTAGTACCGCCACTATATTTGCTCATACCCATCGCAGCGAGTATCGCAATCTATGCAATCAATATTTTTGTTGCAAACAAATTTGCCACAGATCATCCCATGTTTGCTCGAGTACTATTTCTGTCATCAGCGCTCGTTTCTATCATTAGCACCATAATTTTGGTTCGAATTGTTGCGCTTGTAACGTAAACTTAGCATCATGGATCTTTTTTTTCCGCTTATTATCACTGCACTGATTACTTTTACTATAACTCCTGCTGTCATACTGATGGCAAATTTCTTCGGACTCGTGGATGACGCCAAACACCGATATCACCCCGCGCATACTCATCGAGGAGTTATACCCCGAGCGGGCGGGCTAGCTTTGTATATAGGCATAGCCATTGCAGTGTTAACGTATATTCCAAACACTTCGCACGTCTGGGGGATTCTAATAGGCGGATTATTACTGACTATCGTAGGGCTTATGGATGATAAAAAAGATATAAATCCATACATACGACTTATAACCAATGGCATCGCTGCAGCTGTAGCAGTACTTGCTGGAAATAACATCATTCCTTTCATCACTAATCCCCTCACCGGTGGCATATTGTCACTAAACATCGGCATGCTACAAATCCCATTTATGGGGACATACATTGTATTTGGGCTTCCACAATTACTCGCTATTGTTTGGATTATATGGACGATGAATATCGTGGGTTGGTCTGCTGGAGTAGACGGACAAATGCCTGGATATGTCGCAATTTCTGCATTTGTACTTGGTTTACTTTCACTTCGATATACACTTACCGATCCCTCTCAATTATGGGTGACACTACTGGCGTTTATTACCGCAGGAGCGTTCTTGGGATTTCTCCCATGGAACTTCTATCCACAACGAATTATGCCAGGATACGGAGGTAAAACACTTGCGGGATTCATGCTTGCGCTTCTTGGAATCCTTTCATTTGCTAAACTCGGCACAGCAATTCTCGTGTTGGGCATCCCCATGCTCGATGCAGTCGCAACGCTTATTCGCAGAATTGGCAAAAAACATTCTCCAGTCCTTGCAGATCGCGGACACCTTCATCACAAGCTTCTCGATTTAGGTTGGGGAAAACGTCGTATAGCCTTGTTTTACTGGAGTGTCTCAGCTATACTGGGGCTGGTCTCGCTCACAGTAACTAGCAAGTTAAAAGTATTTACAATTATTGTTGTTGCGGTAGGCATGACCATGTTTCTCGTATGGGTCAGCTTCTTTACGCAATTCTCAAAGCGGCGCGACCACGACAATGGTTAAAAAATGTCGCGCTTTTTACTACGGTGTTCTTCACCGGTCAGTTATTTCATCACCCATTACTTTTAAATAGTTTTTATGGATTTGTGGCGTTTTGTTTTCTGTCGTCATCTAATTATATTTTTAACGATATATTAGATGCACCTGCAGACCGACGTCATCCGTTCAAAAAGTTTCGTCCTGTCGCAAGTGGTAAGCTTCCGGTAAAAACTGCTGTTATAGCATCCGTCGCATGCCTATTGATCGGTCTAGGTATCGGTAGTTTTGTAGGAAATTCTTTCTTCCTATTTTCTGTCGCATTTATTCTTTTGCAATATTCATACACACTTGTTCTCAAGCATATTTCTGTCATAGATATTATAGCTATCACGGCAGGCTATGTGCTCCGTGTATACGCAGGTGAAGCCGCAACTGGCTACCACATCTCTATTTGGCTTGCATTAGCTGCGCTCTCACTTGCACTGTTTTTAGCTATAGGAAAACGCCGAGCAGAATTGACGCTTATCCAAGGATATAGTGGGGTTTTACCAAAAGATACTCGTGCTAGTCTGTCTCATTATTCTGAAAAACTTCTTGACGCATACACCTCTATGTTTGCAACATCAACATTTATATCGTATACATACTACACATTTTTAGCGCGTCCTATAAACGAAGGGCTCATCTTCAGAAACTACAGTGATTTCGTAACAGATTTGCCAGAACGCAAATGGATGATGGCTACTCTTCCATTTATCCTCTATGGCATCATGCGTTACATGCAGCTTATTTATCATGGTAAAGGCGAATCCCCAGAACAAGTACTCACCACAGATGCGCCACTTCTAGCCACTGTAATTTTATGGGGAATAACCGCCTGTTTTGTAATCTACGGGATTGGTGGATAACCATCCACATAAAGCTTCATCAGAAACTAAAAAACACCAAACCACTCTTACAAATTCACGGGAAACAATTGCACATGTTGTGCTTATGTCATTTATTCAGTCATTGTGGCGTACTGACCAGAAATCCACCCCTTACTTGTTCCGTCAAACGCAATCTCGAACCACCCACTCTTTTCATCGAATACATGAAATTTTTGACCAGGATTTACTCGCCCTGCTTCAGACGCACTTGTGGCTGGCTCTTCACGCACCCGTAGGAAGCCTGTAGGAGTATCTTTTATGGTCACAAAGGGCTTTGCTGGATCAGCGGATGTTGCTGACGCTGTAGCTGTTTTAACGGCCCCAGCTTTTGCGGTAGGAGTTGGCGTTCCCGAGATTTGCGCAGATGAAGTAGCCTCAGGAATAGGTGCTGATGCTGTAGAAAGCGCGAGCTTAAGTGAAGCTATCAATTTAAATCCAGCGGTAAGTTTAACCTTCATCGTTCTCGTAAGAAATCCAGGAGACGCTATCGTAAGATTATGTTCCCCTGATTCTAAATCTTGAATGGTAAGGGGTGTTACTCCCTTTGTTGTGTCATCTATCACCACAGATGCACCATCGGGATTTGTAACTACAGATAATTCTGGATTTTTAGCCACACTTTTTTCCAGCCAAAGCATGTCTACTGCACTGGAAAGCTCTGATTCAGATAAAATAGCGTTCACATAGGTTAAAAGGTTAGCTCCCACTGTGATCTTTCCCTGCCAAGGGGCTATATCTCCAGAAGTGGATTCAGGCACAAGTCGAAGAGTATATTCGCCTGCAGTCACCTTTTCTTTAAACGGACTGCGCCCTAAGTGTTTATTGTCCAAGAACACATTCACAATAGGAGTACTTTCAACTCTTAATTCGCCCTCTTTTGGGGTTCTAGAACCCATGAGTTTGACAACACCTCCGATAACAATCAAAAGGAGAAAAATACCAAGAAGAAAGAAAAGTTTTCGCTTCATAAACTTGGCCTCGATCATACCACATTCGACAACTTTTAAGCAATATTTTTCCGCTTCCAAAATTTGACTTTGGAGCGTATTTACGCTACAATATCAGTCATATTGACCACTCATTTTGTGAGTGGTTTTTTGGTCCCATTGGGAGACAAAACAATATACACTATGAAGCGATTCATACGATGGCTTCTGAGTACTCGGTACGGGAGCAATAACGTAAGCTATATCCTTCGCAAAAAACTCGAACATATTTCTATTCGAGAAGTTATCGGCGTAAATCTTGCCGGCTTTGCATTTTTTGGTGCAGTAATTCTTCCACAGACACAAGACCTTGTTTCAAGCACAGAGGTCTTTTTTGATACCCAAAAAACAATGGTAAACATGGTGGTTTCAGAAGCAAAATTTCGCTGGCCACTGGCTGAATTTGGAATCTCTCAGTATTTCTCTGGCATACACGGTGGCGTCGATCTTACTGACCCACAGGGTACACCAGTCTATCCGATATCTGAAGGGGTCGTCAGCACTATCGAGTCGCTTCCATGGGGTTACGGTAAACATATAATAATCAAAAATAGCAACAATATGGAATCAGTCTATGCACATTTATCCACAGTAGAAGTCACAGTGGGACAAAAAGTCACGAAGCAAACAGAGCTTGGAGAAGTAGGCGCTACAGGTTGGGCGACAGGTAACCATCTCCACCTAGAAATCATTATGGATGGCGCCCACGTCAATCCACTCGAAATATTGCCAGAAATCCAAAAAAGACAATCATCCAATGCCACAGAGGCAAATACAAAAACGCTAACTGCAAACCTAACCCTTTAAGGGAGAGCGCTTAGATATTTTTCAAAAAATACTATGATTGGCTCATGCACTATTTGTAACAGTGCTGGATTTTTCTTATACCAATGATCCATGCCATCAATTAACAACCACTCCTTTTGACCTTGGAGGCTATCAAAAATTTCTTTCGTCGATTCCCACGCAACGGTTTGGTCATTTGCACCCGCTATGACCAGCGCACATGTTTTTTTCACTCGTATTGCCGCCTGCAATACATTATGTCGCAAATCTTCTGCTTCATCTATATATGCGTAAGGCACGCGTATGGGTTCACCATCTCTCCCACTTACTTTTTCGTAATATCCCAATCGTTTCCATTCATCAAGCTTTTCACCAAACGAAGTCGACAAAAGATGAACTGGTGCTGAAATTGCGCACACTGCCCTAACTTCAGGATGATCCGCACAAAACAATATAGATAATTTTCCACCCATACTATGACCACAGACACCTATGCGAGCTGGGTCCACATAATCTAATTTCTGTATGTACGCATAAACCGAATCTGCATCAGTACGATAAGAGCCAAATCGATAATCGGCTGTTATCGATCCTTCACTGTCTCCAAACCCAGATGCAGTAAAACGTACGGTAACTATTCCAATAGTAGCTAATTTATGTGCAATATCGACAAGATTATTTTCTTCTTTGTATCCTGTAAATCCATGGAGAATTAGCACCGTCGGATATTTACCAACCCCTTCAGGTCTGAATATTTCTATAGCAAGTGCTAAGCCTTTAGCATTTACCACTGTTGTTTTTATAATTGTGTATTTCATGTCCTATTCTGTCTAGCAAACCAATATCTCCCATTAAACACAAGATAGAATATCATATGGATTGCAATCGTAATACTCACGTACCCGTTCAATATAAGTATTCCAAATACCGCGGCCATAGGAAGACTCAAATAAAAGTAAAATAACGTATCTTTCTTTCCAGTGAACGGAAAATTTCCTAAATGAATCATCCCAATGATGACAATAAACGATACAATCGTCATCCAAAATGGCTGGCCTCTCAATAACACAAATAGTATATATATGAACATGGATTGTTGAAACAATATTTCAAAATATTTAGTCATAAAAATTTTTGATTCAAATCGAATAAGAAGTCTTGCTGGCGAATCTGATAATGTTGCCTTTGGTTCTCGACCAAATCTCCGAACTATATAAGGAGAAACAAACCAAATAATGGTAATAAATGGAAACACCCAATTGAAACGATTATCTATTCGTATAAAGGGTATAGTCGGATACATTAAAGCGACAATACAAATTGTAAACCATATACTGACAAGCCATGCATATCCGTGTGACGCACCGATAAATAATTTTTTCTGATTTGGTTTATACGGTGCGTATGCGGCAATCATCCATAGAAATACGTACAAGAAAACTCCTAAGGTGTTCATAGAGAATTGCTCCTTCGTTCTATACCAAAAAAATATGCTGGCACCGTAGCAAGCAAGGCAAATCCAGCGCACAAATAAAACGCAGAGGTTATTCCAAACAAATCAGATATATATCCCAGTACAATGGGAGCCACCACGTTCATAGTGCTCATAAGTAACGAGCTTAATCCGTATGCTTTTTCTAAATAGCGCTCTTTTTCTAATGACTCAGCCACCATAGTCTGAAAAACAGGTACGGTTCCTTTTGTTAAAGCACCTAAAATAATTGAATACACACCATAAAGATAAAATGAATTGGTGGTAGCAAAAAGATAAATTACCACTGCCATCAACAAATCTGCCACTATAAATACTACGGTATTAGAATATCGATCAGAATATTTTCCCATTAAGTATTTCCCAATTATATTTCCCACAAAAAACATGGCGGTCATCGTACCAAGTATTTCGACGCGAGTACCCTTTGAAAGCAGAAAAAATGGAATAAAAACAAACATTGATACACTGGCAAACGCGTCTAATATGCCAGCTAAGTGAGCAAATAAAAATTTGCGTTGTACGATAAGATGTCGCAATCTTGTTTCTGCAATTGCACCCGAAATTTTTCTGTCCATTCGCCTAGGTAAAGATGTAACCCACAATAGCCGTGAATAAACGGTAAATACAATCAAGCCAATTACACCATAAAATATGGAGGTATTACGCCATCCTAAATGAACAATAAAATAAGTGATAAGTGCTGTTAGTCCGACTCTACCTATGTCACCAATCGCAGTAAATCCACCTACAACCTTACCGTGATCACCTTTTTTTGATATACCAGCAATCATTGCAAACGCTATCGGATGAAATATCGCAAACCCAGTACCTGCTATAAAAAATAATGGAATCAACCAAATAAAACTTGATCCAAAGGCAATACCAAAAAACCCTATGGTCGAAAATATTGCGCCGATAATAAGCAAACGCAATCCCCCAAATCTAGATGAGAGGTATCCAGCAGGTAATGCCAACAGAACTGCTAATACATTTATAGTTGCGGCCAATATGCCGCTTTGCGTAAGGTTTAAATGAAATTCACGAGCAATGAATGGCAAGAGCAACACAAAACTCGCTTGGAATCCATCATTAAATATATGCAAAACATTTAGTATAGATAATACATTCATAGCACATAAATATAGTACCAAAAGCCCCTCTTTTGGAGGGGCTTTTGATTAAAATAATTTAGTCTCATGTTAATCCCACTTCGCACAATGCTATGTGGGACTTAGGAGTACCTTAGTAATCCATTCCGCCCATTCCTCCCATGCCTGGAGGCATACCACCAGCAGGGCCCTCTTTCTTTTCTGGAATGTCGGTGATAAGCGCTTCTGTTGTGAGAATCATCATTCCGACAGATACTGCGTTTTGCACAGCGCTACGGGTCACTTTGACCGGATCGATAACTCCCGCGGCTATCATAGAACCAAACTGCATAGTCATGGCATTAAATCCATAATCTGCATCCTTAGCGTTACCGAGTTTTTCTTCGATGCTTTTGGCTACCCAACCTGCATCTGCGCCACTGTTACTGGCTATCATGCGTACTGGCTCTCCCAATGCTTGATAGAGTATATCGACTCCAGTGCGCTCATCTAAATCGGTAAGCGTTTCCTTAAACTTCATAAGCCCCATACGAGACTTCAGAAGCGCAACTCCTCCGCCTGGGACAATTCCTTCTTCAAGAGCAGCTTTTGTTGCAGCTACTGCATCAAGTACTCGCTCTTTTTTGTCTTTCATCTCTATTTCTGTGGCTGCTCCTACATTTATAACCGCTACTCCGCCAGCAAGCTTTGCAAGACGTTGCTGTAATTTTTCGCGATCAAAATCTCCGGTCGCACGATCATCAATCTCTCGTCGAATCTGCGCTACTCGTGCAGCAACTAGAGATTTTGTGCCTTTGCCACCGATAATTCTGGTTGTTTCTTTATCTGCCCATACTTTATCAGCTCTTCCGCAGTCGTTGACCGTCACTGAGTCTAATTTTCGGCCAGTGTCCTCAGAGATAACTGTCGCACCAGTAAGGGTAGCGATATCTTCGAGCACTGCTTTTCGTCGATCACCGAATTCTGGAGCCTTTATGGCCAAGACATTCAAAGTCCCTTTGAGTTTATTCACGACTAATATAGCTAATGCCTCTCCATCTATATCATCAGCGATGATAACAAGATTTTTACTCACCTTAACAAATCCTTCCAAAAATGGAAGTAGATCTGCTATGGCAGAAATTTTCTTGTCTGTAATCAATATATGAGGATCAGTTATCTCAGCCTCCATGCGCTCTGTGTTGCTCACAAAATATGCTGACGCATATCCTTTATCAAACTCCATGCCCTCTGTATACTCTATCTCCATCGTCAACCCTTTTCCCTCTTCAACTGTAACAACTCCATCTTTTCCTACTTTTTGCAACGCTTCAGCAATGAGCCCGCCAATTTTTTCATCTTGGGCAGAGATCATGGCAACTTTTGCAACGTCTGCATCCTTAACAGTCTTTGCCATCTTTTTTAGATCGGTTATAACTACATTGAGTCCTTTTTCCATGCCACTTTTAAGCATCATGGGATTGGCCCCTGCAGTCACATTTTTAAATCCACTATTTACGATAGATTGCGTCAAAAGCGTAGAGGTCGTTGTGCCATCACCAGCTACGTCATTTGTTTTACTTGCCGCTTCTTTGACCAGCTGTGCCCCCATGTTTTCAAATGGATCTGCAAGCTCAATTTCTTTTGCTACCGTAACCCCATCATGGACCACTGTTGGTCTTCCCCATTTGTTAAACGCGACATTTCGCCCTTTAGGTCCGAGTGTAGTAACAACTGCTTTTGCTAAAATATTGACACCACGAATCAATGATTGTCTTGCGTCTTCTGAAAATTTAAGTTGTTTTGCCATATAATCCTTTCTTAGAAACACTTTGCAAATTCATCTTTGTTTAGTGTTTCTTGGACCCCACGAAGCTTTCTTGAGCGACGTGGGGCATCATTTATATTTTTATTCTACGATTGCTAAAATATCTTTCTGTTCCACTATGGTCCACTCCTGACCATTTACCTTTACCTCGTTACCTCCCCATTTTTTATACATCACTTTCTGACCTACTTTGATAATCATCTTTATCACATTGCCTTTTTCATCCACGCCACCAGTACCCACCGCCATAACTTCTCCAGCTTGGGGTTTTTCTTTAGCAGTTTCTGGTAACACGAGACCTGAGGGAAGCTTTTGATCCATTTCCAATGGTTTTATCAAAACATTGTCAAACAAGGGCGTTATCTTTTGGGTTGCCATATGGACCTCCTTTTGTACAAACAATAATATGAAAGATCTACTTTTACCAACATCTAGCAGTCTTTCGAAGTGACTGCTATTTTAACTACGATAAAAAATCCTGTCAAGTGGTACATTTGCTTTTTTAAGGCGTAATGCGTACTTTTTTTTCACCCAAAGTCTTGCGTCACGTGGATGAAACCGCAAAACATCGCGCTCAATCACCTCTGTAGTTCTGCGCTTTTTCATATACCACAACTGTAACGCTCTAGCCAGCGGCTCACACATCCTCAACAACCAACTGAAGAATTGAGATCCTCTAGAATATTTCACAATGCTCCCAGAATCATGGAATTTATCTGCCCAAGCAGTAGGTAGATACAATTTTGCCCAACGATTTGCTGTCAAAAATTTTCTATACACACTACCCCGTTGCCACAAAGGGATCATCTGAAGCACCTCATGTGCTGAAAATAAATCTTGCTCCTTACGTGCCAGCGTCAGTGTGGATACTGCCATAAACATATTGAGACAAATAGAATCAGCCACGATTGCAGAATCTGGTAATCTCCGAACTCCTTGTAGCTGTGTAATAAGTGTCACGAGAAGTCGTGTAATCCAAATAGAATGAGCCGTCGTGATAAAGAATAAATCTATATCATCTTCAGATTTTGCATTTTCCATGGCAAGGCCACCTGTCACCCCAACAAGCAGAACGCTTGGTATCCATGCATACCAACGAGATACACGATTTGCCCGCTCTAACTTATCTTTGGCCACTAACTTACGCTCTATACGCTGAGAAATTATATGCTGTCTTCCTTTCAGTCCTATATAATTCTCTGATCCAATTTTTTTTGTCCAGAACAGTTCTCGCCCCTTTGTATGCACGCGTGGTTTTCCTATCATCCAATACAACACCTCTTTATAGGTGAGAGGGAAATCAAATACATCCGCATATGCGATCGTCGCAAAATAACGACTTTTATAAGATACCGTCATGATAGATTATTTGGCGGCAGGAGTACTGGCAGCAATGAGTCCGTATGATGATAACACTTGTCGAAACCCACTAGATGCTGTTTGCAAAACTTGCGTTGGAGATCCACCAGCCACCATAGCATTTACAGCATCTTCTAAATACTTTATAAGTTTGTCATTTATACCATTATCAAATGTTCGTGATGCAAGTGGGAAAGATCTCGCAAACAACGCTTGTTTAACATATGCCCCTGCATAAGGATCATCTTGAATGCTGTTTGCTAAGTCCACTCGTGCATACGGCTCTCCAAACAATCGAGTTTTTGCGCTATCTGTATATAATCTCGCTGTCGCCTCTCGACCAGTCAGATATTTTACAAATTCCCATGCTTGCGCTTGAGATTTACTTTTTGTCGATACACCTTCAGCCCAATACGATGCCCATGCCACTGAATTTCCAGGTAATTGAGGGACCGGAACCACATTGAATCGTAACTGAGGATTTATGAGTGCAATATCATGCGCCCTCCAAGAGGGCGCCAAAATCATGGCTACACGGCCTGCAGCAAACGCCGAAATAGAATTATCCATCCCATCACTCCATGTATACAGCGGATCTGAAGGATCTGCAAACTTACGATAAAATATAAGCGTCTGTTCAGCTTCTTTTCCAGTAATCGTGGTTAGGTTTGCGCCATTTTGCAAAAACATAAGAGCGAGTATGTCGCTAAAATGCTCCACATTACCTGTCGTACCAAGTGCTATAGCAGAGGTGACAATCGCGGTTCCATTTTTCACGGTAAGTTTTGGAACCATATTCAACACATCTGTCCACGTGACCGGTGCGGTCACTCCAGCAGTAGCAAGCAAATCTTGATTGATATACAAACCAAGTCCATCAATCATCATTGGAATACCAAATATCGTTGAACCTGCCATAAGATCAGTACTGACAATCTGAAAAAAAGTACTCGAAAAATCTTGTGGAGTCATAACTGTTGTGGGCACCGGTGCCAATTGATTATGTAACATAGGGACCCATGTGTTGTGGAATCGAAATGCATCTGGCCCTTCTCCTCGATTGATCGCAGATTGTAATCGTTCTCGATATTGTTTAGGTGATTGCTTTATATACTGCACTTTTATTTTTGGGTTTTTTGCTTCAAATTCTGAAATCATCCCTCGAACCGTCGTGTCATTTTCCCAAAGTCCCCAATACGTTATGGTCACTTCTTTGGGTTGCGCAACTTTCGTTACCAACGAGCGTACAAATAAAACGATCGCTAAAAGAAATACAAACGCACCACCATACACAAGTAATTTACGCAGAAACCCTGTTGATGACCCTGATTGCGAAGGATTACCCGCACCCATCCCCGCAGGTGGAACCACAAGGTTTGGTACGTACGATCCCTGAGGTGATACCGATCCAGAAACCCCAATACCACTAGGTGGCGGTATAATCACGGTTTCCTGTGGTAATGGTGGAGGTGGAGGCGGAGGTTCAGCCGCCATTATCACTCCTCCATCGGGCGATATTTGTGGTTGTAATGGGTTCGTGTCGTTGGTGTCCATACTAATATATTGTACAATTCGATCATACCATGACAAAAGAACAACACTCTACTACCGCACCTAATCCGTATCGAAAAATCCTATTTTCTACATTCATATTCATGGGATTATTTGCACTCGGTTTAAGTATTGCTTGGCTAACATTCGAGAATTATTATACGGGCAAAATATATCCAAACGTTTCTATAAGCGGAGTGAATTTTGGCGGAAAAACTCCACAAGATGTCCAATTGTATTGGGAAAAACAAAACATACCATTTGCCGATGCAGTATTTGAATTTCGCTTCGAACAACACCTCGCTACCATTTCTGGTGAAACCCTAAACCTAGGATACGACGCTACATTATCTGCTACCCAAGCATATGCCGTCGGTAGATCCGGCCACATATTCACAGACATTAGACAGAAATTTTTCAAAAAAACAGTTGAGCTTTCTCCATATTTTCGCTGGAAAACGGACAATATAGATGAAACTTTATCAAACCTTTCTGCGAACATAGACATACCAGTCGAAGACGCACTGTTTCAGTTCAATGATGGGAGAGTCACTGCGTTTCGTCCTTCACACAATGGGAGGAGACTAAACATCGATACCACAAAAAAACGGTTTGAAGAAGCAGTCAGCTCACTCCCCTATGCGCCATCGTATTATTTGGTTATAAACCTACCTGTAGAAACGGTCGTACCAACCGTAACAACGGATAAAGTAAATTCATTTGGAATAAAAGAATTAATCGGTCGCGGGTATTCAGAATTCCATGGGTCTATCCCCGGAAGAATTCACAACGTAGAACTTGCAGCATCCCGAATAAATGGTGTCCTGATTGCTCCGGGAGAAACACTCTCTTTTGTAAACACCATCGGAGATATTTCTGCTGCAACCGGATATCAATCTGCATATATTATAAAAGATGGTCGCACTGTTTTGGGTGATGGTGGTGGTGTATGTCAGGTGAGCACAACACTATTTCGCGCAGCGCTGGACGCTGGTCTCCCTATCCCTGATCGCCATGCTCATGCGTACCGCGTGCATTACTATGAAGAAGCTGGATATAAAGCGGGTATAGATGCAACAGTGTTTAGTCCATCCGTTGACCTTAAAATCACCAATGATACACCCACTCATATACTCATACAAACCAAGACAGATACCAAAAATCTTTCGTTAACATTCGAACTATATGGCACCCGAGATGGACGCATTGCTGAAATATATAACCATGTAGTCGGAGGAGAAATTCCACCTCCTCCTGCACTGTATCAAGACGATCCAACGCTTGCCCCTGGAGTAGTTCGTCAGGTAGATTTTTCTGCTTGGGGAGCGAGAGCATCATTTGGATATCGGGTTAAACGAGCAGGACAGGTCCTACAAGACACCACTTTTACTTCTGTATATCGCCCGTGGCAAGCAGTGTTTTTGAAAGGCCCTCAAATATAATATGAAAAAAGTACTCGTTGGAGGATGTTTCGACCTCCTTCATTTTGGCCACACATCATTTCTTTCTGCAGCGAAAATGCTCGGTGATTATCTCGTCGTCGCGCTTGAATCGGATGAGAACGTCAGGCATAGCAAAGGTGAAACACGTCCAATTCACTCACAACAACAACGCAAACAAATGCTTGAATCATTAAAATTTGTTGATGAAGTATTATTGTTGCCACCCATGAAATCAGATGTGGAATACGCAAAACTTGTGACAGACATACATCCAGCAATTATTGCGGTAACCGAAGGCGATCCTATGATTGAAAAAAAACAAGCACATGCTTCGCTTGTTGGGGCGATTGTTGTCACTATTCCCAAAATACACACTCCGTCTACCTCTACGCTCGCCAAACTCCTAGACCTCGAGTAAAATAGCCTCATGGAACGCAACATTAAACTTCTGGCAATATTTAATTTTTTTACCGATTTTAAATTTCATAGTGCAGTCCTGATCCTCTATTTTGTGAGTGTGACAGGATCCTACACCCTAGCCATGAGCTTATTTGCTGCGGTGAGGGTAACCTCTGCACTCTTAGAGATTCCAACGGGAATATTTTCCGATTTTATCGGACGAAAAAAAACAGTTATGTTGGGAGCAATGGCCGCTACTATCTCCGCCATCTGTTATGCAGCGGGTCATTCATACGCCCCGCTGTTTATTGGCGCCTTATTTGAAGGACTTTCCCGATCATGGTACAGCGGAAATAATGATGCGCTACTATACGATTCACTCAATCAGTCAGGTAAAAAAAACACCTTTACACATTATCTGGGAAAAACAAGTGCAATGTTTCAAGTAGCTCTCATGATTGGCGCCATCACTGGAAGCATCTTGGCTCAATGGTCATTTGCGCTCATTATGTGGTTATCAGTCATACCTCAAGTTTTGTGCTTTATCCTATCATTGTTTCTTATCGAACCTTTACAATTAACAAAAGAAAAATCTAACATTTATTCTCATCTAAAAAAATCGATGCATCTTATCTGGAATAATAAACATCTACGCCTACTTAATATCCAAGGAATATTACGTTTCGGTATGGGTGAATCATCGTTTCAGTTTAATGCCGCATTTATAGCATCGGTCTGGCCTATCTGGGCAATTGGACTTTCTCGGATTTTATCGTACGGTGGAGCATCCCTAGGATATTGGTATAGTGGAAAAATTATTAAAAATATAAACGAATATAACGTTCTTATTTTTAATAATCTGTATACACGAATTATCAATATAATTGCATATGGGCATGCCACCATCTTTTCCCCAATTCTAATGGGTACAACCTCATTTTTTTATGGTGTGGCTGAAGTGAGTAATACATCGCTGTTACAAAAAGAGTTCACAGATGAACAACGAGCGACACTCGCATCGTTGAATTCATTGTTCGGCAGTTTATTTTTTGGTATATTTTCTCCATTTCTCGGGCTCATCGCAGATATATATAGCCCAACAGTAGCACTGATCATGGTGCAATGCCTTATGTTGTTCGTCTTATATCTACAGTTCAAACTCAAAAAAATGTCAAAAAATATATTATCCGCATGAAAATATTAGCAATCGAATCATCTTGTGACGAAACCGCATGCGCGGTTGTCAAAGATGGCACGACTATCATCAGTTCTATAGTTTCTTCCAGTCACGAAATGCACGAAAAATATGGTGGCATTGTTCCCGAAGTCGCTGCTCGTAAACAGCTAGAATATATACTTCCAACCCTCTCTGAAGCACTCCTGCAAGCAAAGATAACGTTAAAAGACATAGATGCCATAGCGGTAACAGTAGGCCCTGGGCTTATCGGTTCACTGCTTGTAGGTGTGGAAACCGCAAAAAGCATCGCAGCTACGACAGGAAAGCCCATTATCCCAGTAAATCATGTACTGGCGCATATGTATGCAAATTTTATAACAACCGAAGATATTTCATTCCCCGCTGTATCGCTCGTCGTCAGTGGCGGTCACACAGAGCTATATAGGATGACAGACAAAAAACACCTTATGTGGCTCGGAGGAACTATCGATGATGCAGCTGGCGAAGCGTTTGATAAATCAGGCAGACTCATGGGATTTGGTAATGGTGGAGGGCTTGCTATACAAGAAGCTGCAAGCCACGCCACCCCACAAGACATTAAACGCATGGTTCGTCTACCACGACCCATGTTAGATCATGACAATTATTTAAACTTCTCATTCAGCGGTCTCAAAACTGCAATATGGCGTGAATGGAATAAACTCGATGATCAAAACGAAAGCACAAGAAATGCATTTGCCTATGAAGTACAGGAAACTATAGTGGATATTCTGATAAAAAAAACTATGCGTGCAATTGAACAGCAACAAGCATCATCAGTCTTGCTCTCTGGAGGTGTGGCCGCAAACACTCGACTGCGCCAAAAACTTCAAACTACGCTTGCTTCGTATAATTCCCAAATAAAATTATTTGTTCCTCCCGTTCCGTTATGCACGGATAATGCAGCATACATTGGAAGTTATGCATATTTTCGCGGGGTTAAAACTCCATGGGAAGCTGTTACTGCTGTGCCTGATCTTGAAGTTGAAGCAAATAAGTAGACACCAGCACTGCTTCCTCCACACACCACGGAGAGTACAGCGTTGGATTTACCTTTACATCATTCAAAAATTCATTCCAATCCATCCATCTCCATGCCTCGATCTCATCGGGATTGTGTTGTGGATCCATATCAGAATGCGCAACATATATAGGACAAATTTCATTCTCAACTATGCCATTACTGTCTGCGAATTTATACCTGTATGGTGCGACAAATACAATATTTTCTACATCGATTCCTAGTTCCTGTTTGAGTCTTCGTCGTGCTGCATCCTCTTCTTTTTCGTCTAAAGCTGGATGACCACAGACGGTGTTGGTCCAAATACCCGGAAATGTCTTTTTGCTTTTCGCCCGTTGGGTAAGTAACAATTGCCCTTTGACGTTAAACACAAAACAAGAAAATGCTCGGTGAAGCGGAGTGTCCGTGGTATGTACCGTACTTTTGTCGGCAGTTCCTAAGACGTTATTTTGTTCATCAACTAGTATGACGTGCTCTTGCATGATGTAATTACGCGTAAAACCATCATTATTTATGATGTGCGTCCGGATGGGTTCGAACCACCGACCAATTGTGTATAAGACAATCGCTCTACCACTGAGCTACGGACGCGAGTATGGGTATTATAGCAAAAGTAGCTACATCTGACGAAGTAATGCTTCCATCTCTGCTTCAATTTCGTATGCTCTTTTTTTATTTGTACCAAAAATAACGTACGCAAGTAAATTGTATGCGAATAAATTTTCAGAGATTATTATAACTCCCTCTCGTTTTTCTTTTGTAAAAAGTACGGGTCCCAATCTCTCTCGTGCTGTAGAAAATGTAAACGATGATCCCTGTGGCAGTAAATAAGAATTGTTTGACAAAATATAGGTAAGATACATAAAGTCTTTACCTAAAAGTTGCTCCGCTACTGCAGAAACATGGGTGCCTCCCGTTCGACTAACATTAGACTCAGTCACATAGAGCTGTCCATTTTTTGACGCAACAAAATCGATGTCAAAATATCCACGATATCC
>JAGORV010000033.1 GCA_018062625.1 Candidatus Woesebacteria bacterium | reverse complement strand
GCAAATTCTTCGTGAATTTGTTCGCGGATATCTTTCCACCAATCTTGCGAATCTGTTTGTGCCAGTGATGTCATGAGCGCAACGGACTCTGGGAGTCTCACTCGAGTAGAATTGGCATCCATCCATTCTTTCGCGTGGGTATTCCCGCGTTCCATGAGGATTTTACACTCTACGCCAAATGCAATCACGTTGGCCTCATACACTACGAGTGCTTCCAGTGACTGCTTGGCTTCGTATTCGGTAAGAAGCGCCAACAACTCTTTATCTACTTCACCAAAAATATCTTCATTGGCTTTATCTTCATGTCGCGTCATGTAGAGCTTTGCCACTTTGTCCATTTCCCCTGTTCGACCTTCATGAAAGTCATGAAAAATACTCATCAGCATAACTTTTTCCATGGATACGGTGCGATCTGCTTTGCCTTGCAAGTTTATTTCTCGTGCAAGTAAATAGGCGATGACCGCGGTCATAAATGAATGCTCACCAACCCCCTCCTCATTGTCTCCGAGGCGTTGCCAACCAGTACGCAACATGCGTTTGACATTGGCTGCTTCGTAAATAAGGTTTGTGGTCGCTTTGTTATTCATAATATTATTGTACCAGAAGTTTGGTTTAGTTTGATATAATAATCTAAATGAATCCTTCTACGCTCCTTATTCGACACGGTCAGGTAGATTCTCCCATGAGCCCTGCTGGACCACTCCTATACGGATCTGAACAACCACTCAATGCAATAGGTATGCTACAAATGAAAAAGCTTGGTGAAGCCCTCACGATACAAGGCATATCGCCGTCACGAATCTACACAAGTCCATTTCCACGAGCGATACAATCTGCACAAATCCTAAAAAACGAACTATCCAATCACCCTCCGATAGTAATTCGCGAAAACCTCCAAGGAGGAAGATCGCCACAATGGGAAGGGAGACCCGTGAGCCAATTAGCAGGTGTTACAGAAGATATATTTTCACCAAATCCATACGAACCCGATATTCACGGGGAATCATTACCTGAGGCATACTCACGAGTCATAAAAGAATATCAACTTCTTCTCGATGAGAATAAAGATAATGAAATTGCAATCGTCACCCATGGAGAAATAGTTGGTATCATCAATCATTACGAACGAACACACGATGCTCATGCAGCCGGAATCGATCAAGCGATTGGCAAAGCAGAAGCGTTATACATGCAGCGAAACAGTGAGGGAAACGTCATTTCTCAACGAGTCATAACCCCAGAATTTCAACCCACTGCAATTGAAATGAAAAAATAAATACGTTGTGTGCACCTAGACAGAGTCGAACTGTCATCACAGCCTTCGGAGGGCCGCATTCTATCCATTGAACTATAGATGCCAAATGCACATGGCTATTATACCCTCCGCACTATTGCTCTGCTACAATGGGAGAACAGGCTATGCGATGGGCAAATAAACTATTTTTTGGAATCCTCTTTATTTATTTGATTGCGATCATTATCGCAAATCGCGGTTTATTTTTTTCTCGATTTGATCCCACCTATTGGAAAGATAAATACGACCACTCACAATGGGGACTTCCCCTTTCGGTACGCACTATCGGTGACGATGGGCTCTATCTCTACCAAGGATACGCGCTCACTCATGGCGCAGATCCGACCCTATTCAATGCGGAAGTACCTCCTCTTGGTAAATACCTCATAGGATTCACCATATCTATGTTTGGCAATGGGTATTGGTTCGGATTTATCACAAATATCGCACTACTTTGTATGTTTTATCTGCTGGCAAAAAAACTTTTCCCAACAGGATTTTTTGCAATCGCTCTTACCGCACTGATCGCAACCGATCCGCTCATCACTGATCAATATCCACTCACCATGCTCGACTCGTTGCAATCCGTATGGTTACTGCTGTCCCTGTATTGCTTCACGAGATTTACAGAATCTTCATATAAAAATTCTTGGTTATTATTTGCCAGCGGCATTGCACTGGGATTTTTTGCGGAAACCAAATTTCCATTACTGCTGCCCATTCCCCTTGCGATTGTAGGGATCACACTTTTTAGAACAAAATATTTTTTCCGTCATGCTGCAATATTTTTGAGTGGCATGGTTGTTGGATATTTGACCCCGTATATTTCCTATTTCCTGTCTGGACACTCATTCGTTGACTGGCTCCGTATCCAAAAGTGGATCGTGTCATTTTATCTTCACTCGAAACTTACTCCTACGTATGGAAGTGCATTGGTAAATTTACTCTCTGGTCAATATCAAAATCTCTATTCGCGCGAATGGTTAACCTCTGCACACTGGTCGCCCGTATGGACACTGATCACTGTGGGAATCATCGCTTCATTTAACAAATTAGTTATAAAAAGCGCCTTATGGAAAAATGTGCTCATAATCACCGTCGCATCGCTTTGTGTGTATACCATGATTCCATTCTGGACTCGATATCTTGTGCTCACGCTTCCATTTCTGTATCTTTTGTTTGGTTTTACGATACACAAATTGAAATCAAGCATCGCTATCGGCGTACTTTTGATTTGTATACTTCTCAATATCGGCGCATCCCTTTCTCACTTCTATCCATCGGCGCAAGGCACGCTGGCACTATTTACCTACAACTGGAATAATCATTTTTTCCAAGATATGTATGAAGATGTGGATGACGAAACACGCATTAGTTGGAGCAGAGAACAGTTTCGTATTCTTGGCATGCGTACAATAGCAGAGGGAGAAATAGAAAAAGCAGAAGTCTCCTATACGTTTCCCAAAATCTCACGTTTTACCTCGAGTATAGAAATTCCAGCAAAGGTCACCTATGTCACGAGACACCTCGGATCATTTGCGATGCAAACAACCATACCAATGGTAAAAGAAAATAACAGATGGAAGGTACGTTGGAATTGGAACATGTACATACGAAACATGACCAATCGCACTCATCTGGCCACCACTGTAGAAGAAGCCAAGCGAGGATCGATTATAGCCAGCGATAAATCCATGCTCGCGTCTGATATTCCAAGCTATATGATTTGGATCACGCCCAAACACATAGTGCCCAGTGAAGAAAAACAATTATTACAACATTTAGAAAATCTTTTTGGACGAAAAATTTTGGCCGTGTACTTTCATCAGCGCATATACGGAAATGCAATCTCAGAACTCCCCGTCTCCATCGGCGTCATTCCAAAAGTGTTGACCAAAGAAGCACTAGCAACACTTACTGCGTTCAGGGGGGTATCACTCACTCCACATGCGGGGAGATTTGCCGTCATCAGTGATTTCACCAAAATTGGAACGGTTGCCAATTCTCAATACTATGAGTGTTGTTCATATCTTTACACCACCACAAACTATGATGGAGTCGATGGTGTCGAAAAAGATAAAAATGAAATGCTAAAAGGCACAAACGGTGGGACGCTCCAACTTGTTGGTGAGAGTGGCATGGTGATAAACACACTGATCAAAAGAGAAAAGAAAAATGGAACCGATGTTCAACCTTAGGAAGTAATTTTGTCTAAATCTCCATCGAGGATAATTGGTTGGATCGCATACATCTCTGTTTTATAATCCATTTCAGGAATTGCATGAAGTAAATATACTTTTTTATCCAAACCAAATGCGTATCCCATTTCCAAAAATGTGTTGCCACCGATGTATCCAGCGATTCCCTTTTTCTCGTAATTTAATATAAGAATTGCATCTGCTTGCTCGATTTTTTTGAAGTGCTCACGGATAAAATCAAATTCTATTTTGGTGGAGATTTTATCTTCGTCGTTAGTCATGTAGGATTCATTGTTTTCTATATGATCTAAATCTGCTGGAACAAGCACAGTAAACCCACGAGATTGAAGTCGCTTTCGCATATCTTCCATTTCTTTATGAAACTGCATACTGCCACAAATTGTTATCGTCATAATTTTTTGATATTCTCACTCTACTTAGTTCGTATTATACCAGAAGCACCATAAAATCGTGGCTAATACACAAGACAAAAGACGTTACGAAGAGTATGATGACTTTCACTATGAGAATGCCTCCATTCTTTCATACTTTCTCAGGGCGATTACGACGAATTAGTTCTAATATTCTCGTGCACAAAAAGCTAATGGTAATAACTATGGCAATAACGGTCACTGTTGTTGGACTTAGTATTTATGCACTCCAACTTCGAAGTCGATGGATATCCGAGATGCTGGCTTCCAAAACTGCTCCCACCATAACTGGCTTTGACACGCTCAAGCCTGTAGCCACTATATCTGCTACACCATGGCCAACTGATACTCCCGATGTACTAGGATACGAAGCAACAGCCGATACTTCATACGAAGTCCCCGACTATACCCCACCGTCACAACCCGCACCCACACCATTCCCAACGTTTGCTCCACTACCCACTTCCGCTCCGGTAGTTGTAACCACTCCGCCCCTGAATTGTGCAGGCACTGCCAAAGAGTATAACTCACAAGTATATGTTTCAGCTAAATCTGTGGCAGTGGGTGCGACTTCCACGATCACCATCGAGCTTCGTGATTGCAAGAATGCTCTGGCATCAAATGATTCACTACGAGTTACTCTCCAAAGTGGAGATGCATCAACGAAATTGAACGGCCAATCAGCACCCATAACCTTACAAGCGCAAAATGGCAAAGCGTCATTTACAGTCACGTCTCAAGTAGCGAGCGCCAATACTTTTTTGATCACCGATACCAATCAAGGATTTCCTGTAACCATGCCGGGGTATCACAATCCCACTGTTACCTTTACTTCATCCGCAACTCCTACAGCCGCTGTCACAAATACACCAACTCCAACTCCCACTGCTGGATCTACGCCAGTTCCTACCGCAACACCATCGCCCGCCGCATCACCAACCGTGGATCCTAGCCCAACTTCCACACTCATGCCAACACCCAACTAACTTGTGGATAACATAAGAACGGGGATATTAAAAATAACTAAATGGCGAACAAGGTCAGATGAAATTGAAACGCATTTATTCGTGCTTTCTATTACTAGAACGCAAATACATTTACCTTACAGAGAACTATTTAAACCGTATAATCTGTTATAAATCCACCGGCATTCGAACCCCAGTCAACCAAACATCACGGCGTGGGTTTCCAAAATCTTTTAACACCGCGCTGTAATAATCTGGAACCTCTAGTGTATCCACCCTGCTTCGTAAAGGAAAATCTATCGTGGTATAAGGAATCTGCGCTATCTTACCACCAAACATCTTGTTTACTATACCGCCAACGACTTGATAAATTCTTCTTGGAATATATATTTTTTCAATTCTGTTCGGAGAAACATGATCGTATTGAACAAAATTTTTTGGCCTAAAGTCTGGTGTGATTGGTACAGCTACCAAAACATTTGACACTGCTCGTTTTTTAACTTCATCTGCTAAATAAAATCCCCTTTGTGGCAAATCACTCTGACCAGGTTGCTCCATCATTACCTTAATAACGCTTATGTCTGAATTTTCATATAGATCATCCCACAAACTCGAGTTATTACGTTCACTTAACCACGAAACACCCTCTAAACGTGTCATCGGCTCTGGGTCTGCGCTTCGACTATGATCCATTCTTCGTTGCATCAAAACTGATGCGGGGTATAAACCATCCGTAAGAATACTTTTAAGACGTCCAAGTGCGGAGTCCGCTCCTCCTCCCATTTCTACTTTAGTTTGAAAATCACCCATACAATTCGTCAATCTTTATTGATACCTGCGGAGGATACAGGATTCGAACCTGTGCTCCCGATTTTGTCGAGAAATAGTTTTCGAAACTATCGCTTTTAACCGCTCAGCCAATCCTCCAGAGACTCCTATTATACTTCAATTTTCGACAAATCTCTGTCGAGCACCATCGGGTGCATAGAGGCGAGCTCTAATTCATAGCCCATTTTGGGGGTAGCATATTGGAAATAAATCTTTTTCCCAAGGTAAAACGCAATCCCTATTTCTAAAAACGTGTTCCCGCCAATGTATCCGTCTATATCATGATGCCGTGGATTTACCACTAATACCGCATCTGCCTTTTCTATTTTTTTGAAATGCTCTCGGATAAAATCATATTTGGCTTCAGCAGCGAGTCGTTCTTCTACCGTCACCGGTTTTACAAATCCTTGTTTTTCTATAAGGTCGAGGCTTTTGGGGACAAACACACTGTGGCCCAAAACTTCCAATTGCTTTTGGACTTCTCGCATTTCTTTGTGAAATACTAAACTCCCGCAGACTGCTATGGTCATATATCGTTGGTGCACCTAACAGGAATCGAACCTGTATCAGAGCTTCCGCAAAGCCCTATTCTATCCGTTGAACTATAGATGCAAACTCCTCTTATTGTACTATGGAAAAGGCGTGGTGACTAGGATTGAGGCTTCTCTAGCGGTATTTTCTCTGTGATCCAACGGGCTGCGTTGTCTACGAAGCTTCGTTGTGGTTGCTCGCGATATGGTATGTATTCAGCCACAATCTCTCGTACTTTTGCCTGATGCACACTTCCGAGAAGTATGATGATTCGAGGTGATGCAAATGGGGCAACGACGAGCATTTTCTGTCCCCACTGCTCTTCAAACCAAAATTCCGAAAGCTCTTCCCATCGATAAAAGTGACCTCCGCTTTCGATCCCTAGATTAGTAAGCTTATGCTTTATATCATCTGGTGGCACGGTCGAGAGTACGTAGATGAGAAACACGATAGAAAGCACAGCTGCGATAAGCACGAATTCTTTGACGAAGATGAGGATCACAGAGAGGAAAAAGACCATTGCACCAATGTTCGTAAAATACTCACGATCACGCTTTTTAAACAGTCGGGATGGAGATTCCCACTCTAAATGCACTTCTTCACGATTCACCGGTCTTTTGTCCATATAAAGAGTATAACGTACTTTTATACGTTATAAAACAGTCGAAGCAGTTTTTACATGTGCACGCGATTCAGCATAATCTTTCGTATCTCTGAGGCGATCAGCACGACAAGCGAAAGGGTGATGACAAATAACCAATGCGATGAAGTGAGTGGATAGAGCTTAAATATATTTGAAAGCGCTGGCACATATAGGAGCAGTGGCTGGATACAAAGTGGTGCAAAAAACGCGAATAAGAATAGCTTGTCGCTCAATATACCTGATCGCATCACCGAGTGACCACGAGTCCACACGTCGAGCAGGATGAAGTGCTGAACGAGAATAATCGTGGTAAACGCCAACGCTCGCCCGATATATAAATTTCCTGTGTTATTTCCAATCCAGAAGGCAAAGAGCGTCGTAATCGCAGTCAACACACTCACCTCTATAAACCATCGCATATCCATACCGTCAAACATTTGCTTGCCTTGTCTGGGCTTTCTATTCATGATCCCATCTCGCTTGGCAGAAATTGCTAGCACAATAGCAGGCAATCCATCGGTCACAAGATTTATGTAGAGAAGCTGCAACGGAGACAAGATGAGTGGCCACCCCATCATCATGCCGATAAGCACCGCAAATATCTCTCCTAT
>JAGORV010000007.1 GCA_018062625.1 Candidatus Woesebacteria bacterium | reverse complement strand
TCTAACGCACTATGATAGAAAAAATATTTGCTCAAGAAATAGTCGGCTCAATCACCAGTCCACTCGAGGGTGGGTATAGTAGTGTAGAAGGTGGAGCCGTCGGTTTATTTATCACAAACGTCCTACGTCTTTTCTTTGTAGTCGCGGGAATCTTGGCGCTACTAAACTTTGTACTAGCTGGATTTAGTTTTATAAATGCAGGAGGAGATAGTAAAAAGGTTGAGGCTGCATGGACTAAAATTTGGCAATCGCTTATGGGCCTAGTCATCATCGTTGGTTCATTTGCCATCGCCGCAATCTTTGGTCAACTTATATTCAAAAATCCGACATTTATCCTAAATCCGGTTATTTACGGTCCAAACTAAACTATGAAGCAACTAGCACAAGCAGCGCACAATTTAGGACAGATTGGTGGAGAGGGACTCGGACCATTCGGTAGTGTTTCTGATGCAACTTCGGGGCTCACTGGCATCACAAAAATCGTCTCTTCCGTCATAGGGATTATCACAGTCGCAGCTGGCATATGGTTTCTTCTGCAATTTACCATTGGTGGATTTGGGTGGATCACCTCCGGTGGCGACAAGGCTAAACTCCAAAGCGCCCGTGATCGACTCACAAACGCATTTATTGGACTCGTTGTCGTGGTTGGTGGTTGGGCCATTCTTGCGCTTGCTGGCCAATTCTTTAACATAGACTTCACTATGCAGAATCCTGGAACAATCATAGAACAACTTACACCGTAATGAACATACAACTTGCTCAAATCACAAATCCCGTCATCCCTAGCTCGCTAGGAAGCGGTAGTAATGAGGCTGGATCTGCGGCAATTGGGTCTATCGTTGGCGCAATCGTAGGGCTACTTCTCGTTGCTGGATTTGTGGCCGCGTTTATCTACCTACTCATGGGTGGATTTGACTGGATCACCTCCGGCGGCGATAAAGCAAAACTTCAATCATCCCGAGACAAAATAACCAATGCGATTGTAGGGCTTATTATCGTTTCATCGGTATGGGCGATCATGACGCTCGTAGGTCAATTTGTTGGAATAGATTTTCCTAATCTTCCTATCCCGACAATCCAAAACTAACCCAACATCGCCAAGAGTTCGTGGGGCAAGTAGCATCTTGTTGACAAGCCCAAAAAGTTGCGCAAGAATGAAAGGTAGGTTATAATTAAAGCTGGTTAAAAACGGAGGAATTATTATGTTTATCGAAAAAGTCTCAGCACAAATGAATATCAAAAAACCAGACACTATCCAAATCACGGATATTGGCCAACTTATCAGCGCTTTAGTAGGAACTGTTCTTATCATCGCAGCGCTTTTGGCATTCCTCTATTTGATCTTAGGCGGTATAAAATGGATTACTTCAGGTGGCGATAAAGCGGGCATGGAAGAAGCACGCAATAAAATCACTCATGCTATCGTCGGTCTTATCATCGTCGGTGCAGCGTGGTCCATCATGACACTCGTCCAGAACTTCTTGGGCGTACAAATCATTGGTGGCACCATCAATCTTCCTAAGCCTTACTAAGATTTTTTCTTATAAGCGTCTCTATATTGGTAATCCCTCTTTACTGTTTTGGCTTTGTGCTGGATAATAGATAGCATATGGATAGCTGTGCAATTGATGGCGTCGCGACAATCCAATGTCTCGTTCCCCTATTTGAATCTCTCGTAAAAGCGGTTGTATCCCTTGGGGGGGTTGCTCTTTTTCTCATGCTTTTGGTTGGTGGATTTAATTTTCTCTTCTCAGGCGGTGATCCCAAAAAGCTCGAGCAGGCTCGTGGCACCGTCACCCAAGCTATTGTAGGTATCATCATTATGTCTCTGGCATACCTAATACTCTTAACGATTCAAAGATTCACTGGGGTAAATGTTACAGAGTTTTCTGTTCCAATAAATTAATTTGCATTGACTAAACCTGAGGGTTCCGAGATAATAAACACTATGAAGAGACGAGGAATTATCTTTGCTTTTATTTTCGCTTTACTTGCATTTACATTGCCAGGGCGCTCTCCTATACATGCAGCGGCCGAAGGAAATCCTTATTGGTTTCATACGGTACAGGATGTGGTCGATATATCAACCAAAGCTCCAAACTCTGCTGAGGCTTTTAACAAGGAATTTGGAGACATCGGAGCTGGGGTAAATCAACAAGTTGGATTCATACTCTCCACAATCGGTGGTTGTGATTCTGCTTCCAACCCAAACTGTCCAGTTGCTCTTGATTTTCGTCACAGCACCATGGCGGGGCTCTCAAACATCGCACTTGGCACATTTACCAATCCTCCTGCTTCTACCTATGCGTTTGTAAGCGACATAGGAAAAACGTTAGGATTCATGCCACAGGTGCAAGCACAAGGAATAGGCTTTTCTGGTCTCTCTGTCATGTTGCCATTATGGAAAGCGTTTCGAAATATTGCCTATGCACTTCTTGCGGTAATTATGATCGCTATAGGGTTCATGGTCATGTTCCGAAAAAAAATTGACCCGAAAACAGTGGTTACCGTACAAAACGCTATCCCACGAATCGTCGTAGCACTTCTTTTGGTCACGTTTTCTTATGCAATTGTCGGAATCATGATAGATCTTATGTACTTGTCTATTATCCTGATTGTTTCAGTGATAGGTGCGGCAAGCAATGGAACACTCGGAAAAGCAGTTAGCATTGGTGTCTCTAACTTCAACCTCAATCCGCTTTCTGGACCAGTTTCTCTTCCAACCAATACACTTACAACTCCCGAAGTTACAAGCATTCTATTAAGTGGTGGCGTAGGTAAACTTCTCGGATTTTTCTTTGGAAGTGGCTTTCAAGCATTCAACGATATTGGCAGCATGCTCGTCGGAGTAGTTGGAGAACCCGTGGCAAACGTGGCAAAGGTTGCTGGGCCACTTTTAGGATTTCTTATAAACGGACCTAAAGGTGCGCTTGCTGGAACACTTCTTTCTGGACCCGTGCTACTGAGTGTCATTTTGGTTGTCATTTTACTATTCGGATTTATTCGTCTTGTGTTTATGCTTTTGGATGCGTACATAAACATCATCATCGCCCTCCTTACTGCACCGTTCCAGCTTATGATGGAAGCAATCCCTGGGACCAACTCATTTACATCATGGTTTAGGAACCTACTTTCAAAACTTATTGCATTTCCAATCACTGTCATCTTGCTTTTGGTGGCTGCAATACTCACCTCAGAAGATAATTCTGGTGCAATATGGGCTCCCCCATTGCTTTCTAGCGGTGGCGGCACTTTTGGCATGGCGGGACTGATTGGTCTCGGCATGTTGATGATTATCCCAACAGTGGTTGGCGGTATTCAAAAAGCCATGAAAGCAGAACCTATGATTCCAGGAGGGCTCGGACCTATCATAGGACCTCTCGGACAGGGTGTCGGACAAATCGTACAGCTTGGATATCAAGGAAGCTTTATCGCCAGTGCAGTGCGCCACAAGCCAGATGCACGAGCACCACTTCAAACCGCTCGAGAGGGTGCAACAAAAGGGTTTGGATCTCTCACAGGTGGCGGAGAAGGCCACTAAAAACACGTCGCTTCAAGTTACTCTGGGTTTATACACCGGTATAATATCGAGGAATCTTTAGTCTTTAGTGGTGTGCGCCGCCGCCACCACCTGATTTACCTTCTTCTTCGACGGCCTGTGTGGCTGCTATACCGATGGTTGCAGCAATTATCACCCACCAATACTTTCGACCCATGGCCAACCATCGATCGGCTAGTGTGGTGTGAAATTCTTTTCGTAGTTGCTGTGCATATTCTGGATGATTGATGAACATACCCATGTCTTGCATGGTGGTAATAATCTCTTCCATTTTCGCCTCATCCCACGCATTGGCGTGAGTACCCGTAAATTTCACAGAGTACGAAATCGCCTCACCTATGGTATGTGGCAGATCTTTCACTTTTACATGAGGCTTATCTTTGGTAAAGCGGAACAAGTTTACTCCTGGAGAAATAAACTTCGCAGCGGCTTCCCATGCGCGACCCACTGGACTATGGGCAAGCGCGCCGACATCCGCTTCTGCCATATACTTCATGATCCACGTAAGCCCTGGCACTGCTCCAATCGTCCACAAACTCCTGTGTCTATTCATCTCTAAAAACATTCGCGCTATTTCTTTTGCGGTTCCCTCTGCGGCATCTGGACCTGAATAGTCAATAATCGCTTCACGAATTTCCTTTATCTTTTTGAGCGAATCTACATAATCATTTGGAGAAAGTAGCATGTCTTGATTAGATACAAACTCGAGTATTGCGTCTCGTGCACGCATCTGTGCTCCTACGTCTCGAATACGTCTGTGCATTGCCACTGTTCCTAACTGATAGAAATTAGACTCTTTCCAGTCAAAGTCGGTGAGCGACATGGTGAGCGGCATTTTCAGGTGTGCTACTGCATCCATTTTGTTTCGGAATTTAGCTCCTGACACTTCTGTAGGATGTGATTTATACACCTCCGCCTGCATATCGATCAGTATTTGCCTCATCTGACCCATACGCCCCTCGTCTACATTCAGGTTCCGTAGAAATGGTGCAAGAAGCTTATCAAAATCCCCTTGGTCTGCTAGATCAACACGCGCATACTGCCAATCTTTGTCATGTGCCATCTTCAGTTCTGCGAGCGAAAGCGCTTCTTTAAACTTTTTCCATTCATCATTTGATACACCATTTTTTGCAAGAATTTTTTCTGTATCTCCCTCAAGCAACTCTAGAAATTTAGATGGATTACGGCGCAACATGCGATCAAGAATGGGACGACGCTCTTCTGCATTACCTGCGGTAAGCAGCTGTATAGAAAGCGCTTGATTGTCCAAAAGCTTGGCCGTTTCAGGAAGCTTTTTCATGGCAAGGACTTTACCACGTAATTCGTCAAAAATACCTTTGTCTAATCGCCAAGCGGTACCATCATAAAATCCTCCCGTGGCCATAAAACTGGGACCCAACAACTCACTAAACGAAATACCCGTTGCATCTTCCGCAAACTCCATCGTCTCAAGGGCTGCTTTGCGCTGATTATCATGCTCATGGTGAATTGCATCACTCCATTCATGACTTTTCGTCAACTTAAATTTACTGAAGAATTTTTCAAATACAGAAGGATCTTTTTCTGACAATCCTTTTGTTTTCAACAGGTTTTGTCGCAGTATAGATCGCGCTGTTTTACCCATGTCTCCGCCTATACCAAATCGTGTGGCAAATGTTTCAGGGTTAAATATACGTTGTAAATCTTCAAATGCTGGCGCACGCATCACATGCTTACCACTACCTGTGCCGTATTCTACCCCTGGTGGAACCGCCATCATGGCGCCAATCATAGCCATGCGACCACTTCCGATCATGGCGGTGCGTGCCGCCCAAAGCGCCATACGTACTTCATACTCTGGAGGTTCTTTGCCACCGTTCTGGCTCTTAAGATACCCAACTAATCGCTTGCGTACTTCAATATCAACTGGTGAAAGTCCACGTGTTTGTAGAAGCTCTTGAGTAAAGTTTTCATTGAGCATTTGATCTCGATGTGCATAAATTTCATACAATCTATCCACTTCTTCAAGTTGCCCAGATTCAGATTCCGTCAGCGGATTTCCGTCTGCTTTTTTCTTCAGTAATTCTTCGCGACGTTTCTGTAGTTTTGAGAGGGTTATATGGAGTTCTGTATAACTTTGCACGTCGCTATCCCAAAGACCAACTCCCTCTGCTGCCAAATCCATTTTGGACTGGATCTCCAACATAAGTTTTTGATCCTCTAACGTAAGCCCGCTTTCGGTGCGAACACCCTTATCCGGATCAAATCCTTCTAGTTTTTGCTGTTTTTTCAACTCAGTGAGTAAATCTTCACGCTTGAGTCGTTTCCCTTTCCAATCCACTTCAGCTTTAAGGTATGAAACAGATTCACTATAGACCCGTCTCTTTTCTGCCATGGTTTCGAACATGACATGTTCATACAAATTGTATGCTTCGTTTGAGTGATCAAAGTTTTTATATAAGTGATCTAAATCCGCACCAGTTAACAACGACATTGCCTTGAGTCGATCTTTGACATCTCCAGGGTTATACATGAGTCCTTTGACTGCATACTCAAACTGTCCACGGCTGTCCCAGTGTTTCTGGTACAGCTGCACCGCCAAGTGGTATTCGCCACCATATTTCCACACCATATAATCTTTGAACTCTTGGAAGCGTTGCTCGTGGGTAAGTCCTGGGCGCGATTCCTCACGACCCAATGAATAAATTTGATCGATAAAGTTGAAATACCAATCTGCCTCTCCTTCAGTACCACGCTTGAAATATCTATCCACTTCGTCACGAGTAATATCGCGGAAATAAAACGATTCTCGATCATCACGCGCCACATCTGCCCCCGCCTCTTCTCTCACATCACTCCACCGTACTACTCCACGAGAGCTCAGCTGTTCGTTTTTATGTGCTGCCCACGCCTCTAGCTCACGAACACGACCTACTGCTTCTCGTACTGTTTTGGGGTCTAAATTTTCTTTATGACCAGTGATGACCATTTTTTGTGCAATTCGGTCGGTCATATGCTCATCACTAAACAAAACACCTGGGTCCACGCGAAGACGGTATTGAAGTTCTTTGAGGTCGTATGCGAGCGGGGTGCCTTTTAGTTTGTCTTCCAGTGGCTCGTCATAGAGCGCTTTTACTTGAGCCGCCATTTCGGGATCCAACATATCATCAAATGATTCTGGCTCTGCTTCTGGCTGCTCACTTGGCTCTTCAACCGCGCCTGACCCACCTTGAATAGCTGGGAGCTTGATTTCATCACGCAAATACCCAAGCTGAGAATTGTCAGCGATAATGCGGTTCAAATATTTGTTTGCTTCACGCCCTGTCGGAGATATGTACCCCACTTCATTGACTACCCCTACTAATTTTTGGGCTACACCTCGCATATACTCGGGATCAGAAAGCTGCTCCTCACTTGCACTAAATAAACCTTCCACTATTTCAAACACTCGAGCATCCTGTGGATATTCACCCGTAGAGCCCACGATATGAGATGCTTTGTTTGGAAGTCCTTCTGATACTTTTTGAGAAAATGCAGCAATGCGATCTTTGGCCACTCCCCAAACGTCAGTTTTTGGTGCCACATCAACAGAAGGCTCTGGTGCCACTTCGGGCGCAGCTGCGGGCAGAGGCTCGGCAGATCCTGACGCCTTTCGCGCTGCTTCTGACATTTTTTTTAACAACTCTTCGTTTGCCATAAAAATATACGCGTTTCGCGCGCTTACCCACTACTCGTATTCTATATGGTTCACTTGGCAAGAACAAGGGATTTTTGGGGTGCTCAAATATACAGACCGTGCTTAAGTATATAGGATTCTATTGCCTTGGGAACGAATTCAGATATGGCCAATCCTCGCTTCACTCGCTCACGAATTTTTGTTGATGATATATTGCTTCCCACCAAAATTTCATCAGATATCAAGCGCATGTTTGCATAGAGCGGCTCATTGGGATACCCATACCTTGGAAATACAACAAACGGCATACGACTAAGTAGTTCTTCCCACTTACCCCACAAATGAAATGTGGGCAACTGATCAGATCCGATGATAAATGAGTAATTGTTTTCTTTAGGGAGGTGTTCAAGGAGATGTATCGTGTCCCCGTCTAGCATATGATCTATTTCAATAGTTGATACATGCGTTTTTGGAAGAGCTAGAAGTCGCGTCATAGCAAGCCTGTGTTCTACAGACTCAACGGGCTTTGGGGGGATTTGTCCAAAATTCGGCAAAAACCACACCTCATCAACATCTGAAAAATCTAACACTTGCTGTGCAATAAACAAGTGTCCTAAATGTGGGGGGTTAAATGCGCCACCGAGCAATGCAATTTTCATGGCTGTTCTTTGGTGGCTTTTTTTGTGTAGCGCTCACGACTACTTCGAATAACTTTTTCTCGATTTTGATTTTTACTTCGGGGCAATGGTAACGTCGTTGCCGAAAATGAGCTCGTCGTCTGATTATCAATAGAAAGCTTCATCACTGTTTGATAATTCCCAAGCCCCACAAGCTCACCCTCTTCATATTTATCGCCAAACTCTCGCACCAACACTCGACTATCAGAAGCCCCTATAGAAAAAGAAATAAGCGAACCTGCGTTACCAAAGATGGCTTTTTGCACATCTTCATCAATTTGACCCACATATTGGTTTGCCAGTGTTAGATCTAATCGGTATTTACGCGCCTCAGAAAGAATTTTGATAAATGACTGCGTGGCAAAATTCTGAAATTCATCGACATACAAATAAAAATCTCGTCGATCGGCTTCGGCTAAATATACACGATTCATGGCGGCAAGTTGCATTTTTGTAATAATCATAGCCCCGAGAAGCGCGCTACTATCCTCCCCGAGCTTCCCTTGAGATAAATTAACCAAAATAATTTTCCCTTCATTCATCATCTGTTCTAGGTCAATGGTCGATACAGGATGTCCAACTATATTTCTAATCGTTTGCGATGAGAGAAATTGTCCAACCTTGTTCAATATCGGAGAAATAGACTCACTTCGCATTTGCGGTGATAATTTATTAAATTCGTTCACCCAAAAATTTTTCAATACGCGGTCGGGCAAATGCTCGATCGTTTTTGCGCGAAACTGTTCATTGGTCAAAAGCTCTGGAATATCCAAAAATGTTGCCTGCGGCAAGTGCGTCAATGTAAGGATAGTATTACGCAATATATACTCTAGTCGTGGCCCCCAACTCATGTGATAAAGCTTGTAAAATATAGAAACTATTCCTGATGCAACGAGCTCTCTGTATGCCGGATTTTTCACTTCTAAGGGATTGAGGTAAAACGGATAATCTAAATCCGCAGGATCAAGAAGCGCAACGTCATTTATGCGATTTGCTGGCACGTAATCCAGCAAAATATCGGTAAGATCTCCGTGGGGATCAACGACAGCCATTCCCTCTCCATTTTTCATATCGTTTATTGCCATATTGGCGATAAGCGTAGACTTTCCTGTGCCAGTTTTTCCTATAATGTACATGTGTTTCCTGCGATCCTGCTTCTTTATGCCGAACGTTGTTGGCCGATTTTTAAATTCCGCACGAGCAAAAAAGTTTATTTCTTTTTTCTCTTCCTCATTATCTGTTGATATCGGTAAGTTCACGGGAGCTTCACCAGAAACCGCACTGCCCCAGTTTATGTTTTTAATCATAGATAAACCCATACCAGGCGGGTGCCACAATGATGCAAGCTCGGCTGAGCCTAAAACCTGAAATTTAGGGGTCGCGTAATCACCGCGATCAATAATCGTCTGTTCAAATTTTTTCTTTTGCCAAAACGCTGGCTCTGACAATACCAGACTATTTCCATCGCCTGCCGTGTAAACCCCAAACGTACCTGCGAATGACTGGAGAAGTGATTTTGCTCGTTCTTCAGACTGTCCCACGCTTACTATTCGAATAGCAGCACGGAATCCCACTTGATTCATTTTTGTTTCCATTATTTTCGCCTGAGGATGAGTTTTTGTTCTGCCTACCGTAGAGTTCGGGTCCGGCACTCCTCGAGTGATGAGTTGGGATATAGAATGCTGCCACCCAGATCCTGCGGGTGTGAGGCGTAACTGCATAGAAATCGCCTCTTGGCTCGACAGCTTAGCCAAATGCCCAACTAAAGAAGTAAGTATATCGAGATCTTTAACGTCTTTGTATGTTTTTATAGGCAAATAAAAACTATTTCCCTGTACCATTTGCCCTACTGCGTGTGGCAACGACAGAAAGTGTGGTGCGTAGTCGGTAATCGGCGCCAACAATAACTTAGGGTACTGCGCAGTAAGCTGGCTCTCTATGTACTCTGATAGGTTCGAGGGTACTGCAAGGAAAAAATGTATAGCGCTATTTACTGACACAATCTCTAGGCTAAAATATTTTGGAGCGTGCTTATGGCCAAATAGCATTGCCAAAAATCCACCATGCCCACCACTGCTTCCGAGTGAAGCAAACACCTGCTCCATGGCAAGTGGCGACTCTTCGCTCTCTCTACTATTTCTAATTTCAAAAATTACAAGCTGAGACGAACTCATGCCAATATCTTATCATAAACACCATAAAAAAATTCATTTCGTGAAAACTCAAAAATGGGAGTTTTCACGGTCCTGATGCGCTTTGTGCTATTGCACGCCATGTCTGTTTACTTCTACAATAGTTATACGACGCAACATGTTTTTTTATTGTTGCGTGTATTTCTAGTATGGAACAACATCCTGTCCCACAAAATGTCACAACGTTTCAATTTCGCCTCATCGGCGACATGACCCTAAAACAATTCGGGTATTTGTGTGCTGGAGGCATCTTAGCATTCATTTCCTACAAACTCCCGCTTCCCTTTTTCTTTACTTGGCCTGCCACAGTAGCATTTGTACTGCTTGGTGTAGGCTTTGCATTTGTACCTGTTGAAGAGCGCCCCATGGATGTTTGGGTGTTTTCGTTTTTCAAAAGCATTTATAGTCCTACCCAATACATTTGGACCCAAGAAGTTCCAAGAATTTCCAAACCAAAAGCTGCTCCGGTTACAAAACCCCCACCTGTTCCTACGGTCCCAACGCATGCCGCAACTCAAAACGCAAATCCACAACCAAATCATAACCAGAGTCCCAACTCTCACTCGATTCTATCTGGATTATTTGGTCAAGCTACACAACCCACAAAATCAGCGCCTCCAGCAAGCGCACAATCTCACGTGATCGCTCACGCGCCAAAAGCATCTTTTATGGCCCAACTAAACGCGTGGATGAATCCGCCGAAACATACAAATGCCACGACTCATCAACAGGTTGCCACAGCGCCCACTCACACCGTGCCATCAGTAACAGGTACTCACATCGAGTCGCCCACACCAATACAGCACGCTGCGCCTGTTGGCGCAGACACCGCCCGAGTACAACAAGAAATGACCAAACTTGAAGGAACCGTAAGTCAACTTAAATCGGAGCTAGCAACAAAAACTATGACAAATGATCGCATCGTCGAACTACAAAAACAACTCACCGATCTGTTATCCGAGCGTTCTCAGATGGAAAACGAACTCACTGCGCTCCGACGAACCATGGTCAACCAAACAAACACAGCGCCACCCACGCCTCCACCTATGTCCGACGTGAGCACCTCATCTATGCAAAACACAGCCCAATCACACCAGCCCACCATCAGTGTAATAAACACACAGGCTGCGGCTATAAAAAGCGGACTTCCAAGACTCACCACCACACCAAACGTCATAACGGGAATCATCAAGGACAACATGAACAACTTTCTCCCTGCAATTCTCGTAACTGTGACAAATCGTGAAAACATCCCTATGAGAGCACTTAAAACCAACAAGCTGGGACAGTTTGCTGCTTCCACCCCGCTTCCAAATGATGTGTACATCATTGAGGCTGAAGATCCGCGGGATAGATTTACTTTTGATCGAGTCCAAATCACATTAAATGGTGCTGTTGTTCCCGCTATAGAAATTGTTGCGAAAAGCCAAAAACAAATTACTCGTGAAAAACTGACACAAGAAATTTTTGGAAAAAATCAAATATGAGCCAACCAATAGTACCAATTCGCGCTTCAACACAAATGTTTACTGAGATTGCCGACGTAGACCATGACCTCATCATGTTTAACGACGGATCTGTTGCGCTTGTTATCGCAACAAGCGCGGTTAATTTTGGACTTCTCTCGGAGAGGGAGCAGGATTCGATTATCTACTCATATGCAGGACTACTAAACTCACTGTCATTTCCAATACAGATGATTATTCAGACAAAACACAAAGACATCTCTGCATACCTAAAACTACTAGACGATCAAGAAAAATTACAAAAACAACCTAAGCTTGCACAAAACATCAGGAGCTATAGAACATTCATTTCGTCTATGGTGAAAGAAAAAGACGTACTCGATAAGAAATTTTACCTCGTGATTCCCTTTTCTAGCATCGAGCTTGGAATTTCGTCTCAAACATTTTTTGGAAACAAAAAATCAGGACTACCGTATGAAAAATCATATATTTACGATAAGGCACAAACTGTTTTGCTGCCAAAAAAAGACCACCTACTTCGCCTTCTTTCTCGCGTAGGTTTACGCGCATATCAGCTCACTAGTGACCAAATAGTAAAATTGTTTTTTAGCATGTATAACCCAAACACTCCACCACCAGACATGACTCAAATAGACACGCAAGGAGGACACAATGGCTAATACCATAACCATGCATCCAGTCCTGCAAAAATTCCTCAACCCTATGCCTGAGGCAAAGCCGCTGTCCACACCACAAAGCGGTCCGCTTGTGGTCACGGACATAATCGCGCCTCCGGCAATCGAGGTAGATTTTGATCATTTAAAAATTGGTGACTGGTATTATCGAACATTGTTTGTCGCAGGATACCCAAGGTTTGTGTCTGCAAATTGGCTTGAACCACTAGTTTCGTTCAATCACACCCTAGAAATATCCATGTATATCTATCCAACTCGCAGCGAGGAAATATTAGAAAACTTGAAGCGCAAAGTAGGAGAAATGGAGGCAACCATTCAGTCGGATATGAAACGAGGGCGCGTTATAGAGCCGTCTATACAAGTCGCTCTTGAAGACGCGCTTGCGCTCCAGCAGGAACTCGCAAAGGGATCCGAAAGATTTTTCCAATTCGCCCTCTATGTCACCATCCCCTCATCGAGCATGGAAGACTTAAACAAAGCAACCAATCAAGTTGAGGCAACCCTTGGATCACTCCTTATCGTAACTAAAAAAGCTATATTGCAAATGGAGGAAGGATTCAAAACCACACTGCCCATGGGGAGAGACCGACTCGTAGTTACCCGCAACATGGACACCACATCACTTGCAACAACGTTTCCGTTTACCACGAGCGAATTAACAGCAAACGAAGGAATACTTTATGGCCTCAATGAACACAATGACTCACTTATTATTTTTGACAGGTTCACGCTTGAAAACGCAAACTCTGTGGTATTTGGTAAATCTGGAGGTGGAAAAAGCTACATGGTCAAACTTGAAGTAATGCGCTCTCTCATGTTTGGCACTGAGGTGATCATTATAGACCCAGAAAATGAATATGAAACACTTGCTCATGCTATGGGTGGCGAATATGTACGATTTCGTTTCGGCTCAAACACAAAACTAAATCCCTTTGATCTAGCGCTTATGGGAGCCAATGAAAAAGAAGAAAGCGAACTCAGTCAAAAAGTTCTCTCGCTTCATGGATTTTTCCGTGTCGTCATGGGAAAACTCACCCCTAGCGAAGATGCGCTACTAGACCGCGCGCTTATCCTTACTTATAAACAAAAAGGTATCACGCCAGACCCCACAACCCACAGTAAAGAACCGCCACTTATGGAAGACTTGTATAAAACGCTTGCTGGCATGGAGGAAACATTAGCCAAGGGCTTGGCAGACCGAATAGAGAAATTTGTAAAAGGAAGCTTGGTGGGTATATTTGACCAACAAACAAACATCGAGATAAGAAACCAGCTGACGGTATTTTCTATTCGAGACCTCGAAGATGAGCTTCGTCCGATTGCTATGTATTTAATTCTCGATTTTATCTGGAATAAAATTCGCCACGATAAAAAGCGCCGCATCTTAATCGTCGACGAGGCGTGGTACATGATGAAATATCCAGACTCTGCACAATTTATTTATGGCATGGCAAAACGAGCTCGCAAATACTATCTTGGTCTTACCACAATCACGCAAGACGTAGAAGATTTTATGGCTACAGAAATGGGAAAGGCCATAATCCAAAATAGTAGTATGCAAATACTCTTGAAACAGTCCTCCGCAGCCATAGATAAGGTTGCTGATGTATTCTTCCTCTCTGAGGGCGAAAAGCATCTACTTCTTTCTGCGGATGTCGGACAAGGATTATTCTTCGCAGGTCCCGCTCACGCTGCTATGAAAATCATCGCCAGTCCCGAAGAACACGCACTAGCCACAACCAAACCACAAGAAACTCAGGCGGCAGAAAACAAAGCCGCAAGCAGTGCTGTGCAAGCACCTCAACCACCATCACTTGTCGCAAACATGCCACCACAAATAAACATGTCCGCAACAACGAGCCCCACTACCCCACCGCGCTCATCTCGACCAATGTTTACCGTTGAAACAGTAGGAACAACTAATAAACCATAAACCCTATGGCAGATTCTGTTCAACCATTGTCTGAGTTTCTTCAAAATCTCGTAGAAGATATTCAGGCTGGTGCAATTTCACCACAAGAGGCTCTTGCCGCATCCATCCAATACCCTTACCTTCGTGAGGCGTTAGTAAATAATTATGGCCAGCTTGCTGCAGCTGCAACAACAGGAGATGAAGCTCTTAAGTCTACGTTGCAGAATGTATTTACCCAGCTTATAAACCGCTTAAATAATTTACCTAGTTTTCAAAATCAATCTCCAGACGACCCACTATCGGAAGAGGATGTTCGAACCGTGGGAGCACTACGTGAGACAGCCATAAACAATATTAAAACAGACGGAGCAACAAAGCTTGCGCCATTAGCCAACAAGCGCCGTGAGTTTATTCATGAACTTGTTGGTAAATTTAGTAGCACCATGCCCACGGGTGGTCCTAACGAAGAAGCGATAGGTCAGGCTGTAGACAGGTCTCTTGCCGCTGCCGCACAAGAAGCCACCAGCGCGCAAACAAAAGAACGATTTAGTGAATTACTCGTTGCGGCCGCAACCGTTACGAGCATTTCACCGCTTACAAGCGATGCATCAAAAGAACTTTCAAAAGTAATCGCATCCTCTTTTGAGGCAAACTCCGAATATGTAACCGAGGTAAGAAAGGTTGTGCAGTCACAAAAAGAGACGCTTACCACATTGTTCTCTCACCCAGAAACCACTCGCCCAGACGTGCTCGTAGATATACTTATTCATGCACCCCCAACAGAACAAAAAACTGATGTTGTGGTCCGAGCATTAAAACTTGCCGATGTCGCAGGTTCCCTTGATGCCCATAAGGGACCTCTACCCCCTTCAAAAAACTTCTTTCACGCAGGGAACGCTCGCGGAGTAGCTAAAGGTGCTCAACAAGCGGCTGATGGCATCCTATCGCTTCTCGGAGAACCTCTTCGAGAAATTATTTTGAAAGAAAAGATAAACGGAACACTCCGCAATATGTTCGCAAACACACAAGGTATGATTGATCGTCTTGGGGAAAATTTTGTTCGCTCCAGCGTGTTTTCTCAAATCCTTCAAAACCTCACTAAGTCACTAAACGATAAGCCCACCACTTCTCAGGCCAGAGGAATATTCGATGATGTGTTTTCTTCTGTGTTTAAAGGGCCTCTAAACAACTTCACGACAGGAGGAACCAAAGAGCAATTGCTTAATTTTTTTGAGTTGGCCCGAGCAAACGCAAACGCCCCGATAAATCAAAAATTTTTACCAAACGGCGCAACTCCATGGAATTTCTTGCTTGCAAACAAGCAACGGTCTTCGTCACAACGCGGATTTGGTGGCATCTTTGGATGGCTCCCAACTTTAGGATTTGGAGGTCTTGGAGGTTGGGTGAGCAATATGTTCACCGCAGGCTTTGATAGATCAACCTCTTTCATATTTTCTGGCTCTCGAATACCCAACCAACTATCGAGCTCTCGTAGGGCGATTGCTGTCCGAACGCCATTTCTACAAGACATGCCACTTTTAATAGCTATCGTAGTGATGGTGACCATTGTGCTTTTGTTTGTTATCCAGTCTCCTTTAAATTCCAGCCTCCTAAACCACTCCGCAAAAGTAAGCGCACTTCTTGCATCGCTTCAAAATTTTGTGGATCAGGTTAACGTTGGTGTCGCTGAGGTCACCTCATTTCAGTGTAGCTGGTCTGGAGCAACCCCCCCTCCCGCAACTATAAACACATGTCCGGTCCACGCCACCATATCACAACTACCCTTTAATCCAACTGGGTCTCATAAAACACTCAATGCCTACGACTTTGCAGCGGGAACAGGAACGCCTATTCTAGCTGCGCACGATGCATATGTTGTTTCATATACAAATTCTTATGCCCCCAATCAGTTTGCGCTCGCAAGCTACGGAAACAACGTAGTTCTTATTGGAACCAATCCTTCATCAAATAAAACATTTTGCACAAATTACGCCCACATGCTAGACGTTGCTCCCATTGTGCTCTCCAGCAAGGGCACACCAACGCTCATAAAAGCAGGGACTGTCATTGGCTATGTCGATACGACTGGATATACTTATGGTAACGGGGGTCCAGGAACTGGCACTCATTTGCATTTTGGGTATAAGGGTGAAAACGAAAACGTTCCTTTTTCGCTCCCCGCTGGGTGTCCATAACACATGAAAAAATATAAAAAAATATTGATAGTAACTGCTATTCTCGCCATCTGCCTCTTGGGATTCTTAGTCTTGCAAAAAAGTCCTTCTACAAGCTCCACTATAAAACCTACGGTAACGCTTGCTCCGGTTAATCCAACAAGCATGCCAACATCCCTATCTGACTCAGTTTCCGCATACACAAATATCCCTACAGCGTCATTTCCTGAAAAGGTGCCCTATTTTTCAGTTTCCTTCACAAGAAATCTGGAAACAGAAACGTCGAGAATAGCCTCGCTGTTTAATTTTACCTCTCCCCCGCAAATAATCTCTGGTTCTCGAGGAAAATACTCTATAACACAAGATGAATCAGCAACGCTCACCTTTTCCGAAAATCCACTTACCTTTACCTATGACGTTGCGTCTATCTCTGGAAAACCAATTTCATACGACCCTAAAGAGCTTGTGACTACAAGCGCACAACAACTAGAGGACCTGTCTATCATAAGGTCCCCTTTAGTCGTGGTGAATGAAACTCTGAGTTACTTTGCTCCGCGCGGCCCGTCTCCCAACAAGCTCCAAAACTCAAACGGCGCAACCCTCGTTCAAATCGATTTCGATTTTCAGGTTGGAAAATTTCCACTTTTTGTAGGAGACGCGGACACACCAGGCGCAACAACAAGATTTGACGGAGACAAGAACCTTATTCAAATAAGAACATATATTCCTCCAAACATTACAACAGGAACGGATGAGGTAAATATAATCTCATACAAAGAGGCGACCGAGCGCTTGGCGGCGGGATCTGGTATTTTATCAAGCGTTTCGTCGGCTGAAATTGACAACATCTTTCTCACTGGCGCGACACCAAAAAACATAGAGGTGTCACGTGTTCAGTTGGGATATTTACTTCTCTCGGGCAGAAATGATCTAGTACCAGTATTTATATTTTCAGGAAAAGGAAGACTGGAAGAGAATAATAAGGCGGTAAACACAACAACTATCATTTCTGCTCTTCCATAGGCCCTCGGTCCTACGAAGTTACGCGCACAGGCATGATGATATGAAGAAAAGATTCGTCTTTGGCGAGCCTGAATACTCCAGGATTTAATGCACCAGTCATCTCGAACACAAACTCGTCTTCGGCAAGGTTTGCCAAAAACTCCACTAAAAACCTACTATTAAAAGCTATTTCTCCACCATCTCCGTCAATCTTTACGTCTACTTCAATTTTATTCTCCCCCACCTGCGGGGCGTTTGCGGAAATAGTGATTCTCTGTTTATCCAACACAAGGCGCACAATGTTCGCGTTGTCTTTGGCAAAAATCGCGGCGGATCTGACCGCGCGAGCAAATGGCTCCTTCTCTATAAGCACTCTCGTGGTAAAAGACTTTGGAATGATTCGTTCAAAATTAGGATACTCGCCATCAAGCAACCTCGTAGTTAATGTCGTGTCCCCTATAATGAATCCTATTTGTCCACCCGCTGTTTTTCCTATATAAATACTTGCGTCGTCCTTTTCCTCGTGTGCGATCTTTAAAACTTCAGAAAGTGTGCGCGCGGGAATTATTGCATCCGCAAACTTCTTAAGCGGGAGGGTTATTCGCTTCGTAGACAAACGATACCCATCAGTTGCAGCAAGCAGTGTCTCATCGGCTTCCTCTTTTATTTTTATACCAGTCAAAATAGGTCTTCCTTCGTCTGACGCAGCAGAAAACAAAATACTAGAAAGCGCAGACATAAACTTATCCTTATCAACCACCGCGGTCTTCTCTTTCTCCACTGTCTCTACAGCAGGAAATTCTGCAACAGGCGCCCCTGGAATAACCGCAGAGAACTTAGCGCACGCTACATGAAGAGCTGCGTCCTTCGTCGTCATATGAATGGTTCCCGTAGGTAAAGACGAAACAAACTCTATGAGTATTCTCGCTGGTACACAAAGCTCGCCCTCGCTCTCGACCTTGCCACCCACCCAAACGGTTTCCGTAGACTCAAGGTTTGTTGCGCTAATCTCTAGGCCGTCTTTAGATACTTTTAATTTAACGTTTTGAAGTATAGGTAATTGTGGTCTTGGGGAGACTACTCTTCCTACTCGGGTAAGAGCTTTTAATAAATTCTCTTGAAGTATTTGTATGTTCATATACAGTAGTACCTAAAGCAGTAGTAGATAGAAATACGCGTGGAAAAGTGTATGTTTTTTGGCTTCGGAAGTCAATGGCGGGACAAACACCTTTTTCTTCATGTGCATAAGTACCGTAAACACGAAGGGTTGATTGGGGAAAACAATGTGGATAAACTTGTGTAATTTGTGGATAAGTGGAGAACTTTATGCTTGAGTGGCCCATAACTTTTGTTTTATCCCCGTTACCGCGGCGCGCAAATGTTCGTTTGTGGACAATTCCTGAGTAACCGTCTCAACCCCATGCATGATGGTGGTGTGGTCTCGACCACCCAAAGAGCCTCCAATATCATTGTATGTGAGGCCTAGCTCTGTTTTGGCAAGATACATGTATACCTGACGAGGGCGCGCTATGGGGCGATCTCTTTTGGTTCCTTTAAGGAGTGTGGATTTTACGCTGAAATATGAAGACACCTCCTCGAGGAGTTCTTGTGCAGACACTCTTTTGGTAGATTTTACCGGTTGACCTAAAGAGTTTCTTGTATTGAGGAGCCCCGATATAAGCTCTGGTGTTATCGGAGCGTTTGTGCTTGAGACCTCTGTTGTAAGTCGGCGCAAGAACCCCTCTATTGCCCTAGTGTCTTGTACGTTTGCAGCAATGAGTTGGGCGCAGTCTGTGGGGATTGTAAGTCCTAGGGTTTTTGATTTTATATTTATAATCGCAGCGCGAAGCTCAAAGTCTGGAGGAGAGATGTCCACAATGAGCCCTCCTTCAAACCTACTTCTTAGTCGATCTTCAAGACGCGCTATTTCATGGGGTGGCCGGTCAGAAGTGAGAAGCACTTGTCCCCCACCACTTAACACCGCGTTGAACGTATGAAAAAATTCTTCTTGTGCTGTTTGTTTACCTGCGATGAATTGGATGTCGTCTACCATCAAGAGCTGTGCTGCACGATATTTTTGCTTAAACTGTCTTGCGGTTTTTGTTTGTATAGCCTCAATGATTTCGTTGAGAAATTCTTCTCCCATGCAGTAAACAACGCGAAGACCCGGCTTTTTTGACAGAAGAGAGTTTGCGATGGCAAACATAAGGTGAGTCTTTCCGACTCCAACCCCTCCGTATAGAAAAAGCGGGTTGTATGCAGCCGACGGGCTTTTTGCGACCGCAGTTGTGGCAGCATAAGCTAGTTGGTTTGTGGTTGATACCGCGTAATTATCAAACGTGAGGTCTGGGTTTATGTGGAGGCGGCGTGCAACGCTGGCAGATGAGGGTTGAACAAATTCTTCGGTTTGAGCAAACAGTGGGCCTGCATTTGTGCCCTCGGTATCTTTTCTGGGAACAACAGAGAATACTAAGCTGGTGTTTGTTCCAGTTTTATGATCTAGAACGCTCTTGATAAGACTGTAGTATCGAGTCTCTGCAAGCGTTCGCATGAGGGGGCTTGGAAAGCCAACCGAAGCAACTTCACCATCCAAAGACATGAGCATTGAGTGAGCGAAGTGTGTTTGGTACGTGGCCTTTGAGACTGACAATTCAATCTCTGACAATACTGACTTCCAAATTCTAACAAGATCCATAGTGATAAAGATTGGGCGAGGTTAACGCAGATTTCTACAAAAAATATCTTTGTGGATAAGTTTTCCACATAATACGTTTAGAAAAAAACATTGTCAAGTGCTTATGGGACCGTCGTGCCTATGATATAGTGAATGGCATGAATATATTTCTTGTTATCCCGACCATTAGAAGCTTGTCATTTCTGAGTGAGTGGAAAGAACAGTTTAAAGAATGCTCCCTCATTATCGTAGAAGATCATAAGGAGAAGGAAATTGTCGCGCCAACGAGTGGCTTTCGGGATATATATCATTATTGTTGGAAGGATATTCGTCAAGAAATGCAGGAAAATGAGTGGATTTTTTCTCGACAGAACGCCGGGATTCGTTCATATGGCTTTTGGAAGGCGCATGAGCTTGGTGCAGATGTGGTTATAACCCTCGACGATGATTGTTTCCCCGTTGGGGAAGGGTTTGTCGATCAGCACGTGTCTAATTTGCTGGACAAAGCTCCATCTCACTGGTTTCCAACATTCCCCCACCCTTCATATATGTTTACGCGAGGTTTTCCATATGCGGTTCGAGGCACCCTTCCTGTATTAGTAAGTCACGGTTTGTGGTCAAATAAAATGGATATGGACGCAAAAACACAGCTTGCCATAGGCGATGTAAATGTATTGGCATATCCTCCACTTCGACAATTTGTACCTTCCGGGTACTATTTTCCCATGAGCTCAATGAATTTAGCGTTTACTCGCCAGGCGATCCCACTGATGTACTTCCCTCTCATGGGAAAAGATCCTAATGGTGTCTCTTGGGGTTATGATCGCTATGATGATATTTGGGCAGGGATATTTGTAAAGAAGATAGTTGATCATCTTGGATTTGCTGTGGTGAATGGGTCGCCGTTTGTAGAGCATAAAAAAGCCTCTGATCCCGAGGTAAATTTGGTGAAAGAAAAAGAAGGGATGTTGGAAAACGAAAAGCTGTGGAAAGAAGTTTCGCGTGTTACGCTTACGGGGACCACGGTGAAAGAGTGTTTCGAGGAGCTTCTTTGCGCAAAATTTTTTGAAAAAAGCGATTACTTTAGAAAGCTACAAAAGGCCATGAGAATTTGGGTAGCATTATTTTCCGAGCATGAAAAAGAATAGTGTTTTGGTGGTGTTATTTTTTGTTTTATTGTTTTTTGGCCTTTTTTTAGGAGATGGTAAACAATGGGCAATCGATGTGTATGGGGCAACAATGGCAATTGTTATATCGGTTTACAGCCTATTTATTCACGGAGATATTACCAGAAAGCCTCCTCGAAGCGTTTCTGTCGCATGGCGGCTTGTCGCTGTGGTTGTTTTTATTTCTACTATACTCTCTGATAGTGTTGGGTATTCGTTTTCTTGGATGGTGAGGCTTTTGAGTGGGGCGTTGCTTTACCGAGTTTTTTACAATATATCGTTTTCTGACACAGAAAAAACATTCGCCCGAGCCTTGAGTGTTTTTGTGGGTATATCCGCGGTGTTGTTTATTGGGGTATATATGTTCCCCTCCCTCGACACACTACCCTCAATGAGTCTTTTGGGGACAAATTATGGTCACAGTCACTTCGCCGATCTTTTTGTGTTGGTGGCGCCAATGTTACTGAATTATATATACATGAAAAACTCCATATTTAGCGTGGCGTTAGCGATGTTATATATTGTGGTTTTGTACATGACTCGCGCTCGAGGTGCGACCTTGGTGGTTTGCGTGTATGCGCTTATTTTTTGGTACAAGGTGCAAAAAGCGCAGATGCGTGGATATGTTTATAAGATGTTTGCAGTAGCGTTATCTGTGTATATAGGGATAAGCATCATTGTTATGGTGTTGCCACAGAATAAATTTGTGAAGTTTGTGAAAAGCGACCCGATCACCAACAGGGCTGTTTATTGGCAACAAGCCATAGATGTGTTTGTGGGTAGGCCTTTTTTTGGGAGCGGGCCTGGCACCTTTTCTCTGTCGTCTGTTCAAAAGCAACGCACGCCATGGGTATCATCGTGGTTTGCGCACAGCGCACCTCTCCAGATGCTCTCTGAGTTGGGATTTTTTGGTTTGCTTGTGTTTGGCTGGCTGCTCGTGGTGCATGGGCGACAAGTATTACATAATAAGGAGCGTTTTTTAGTAAACTCACCGCGCGTGATTTTAACCACAAGCCTGGCATTGTTGTTGATATATAGCTGTTTTGAATATGTTTTAGATTATTTTGTAATTTGGATGTTGTTTTGGGCAATTCTTGGGTTGCTTTCTGGTGCAGGTATTACAAGAGAGCCACAAAAACGAGTTAATATAAGCGTGGTTTTGGCTGGAGTTTTGGGGGTGTTTTATTTGTTGTGGGTGTGTAGTTTTATCGTTACATTAACAACAAAACGAGCCGATATAGCGTTTTATTTAGCGCCATTTGACTCTGTGCAGGCACTAATGTTCTTGGAAACAAAGTCGTCACAGCAACCAAAACAATCTGACGTGGTATTAATCGAAGTATTTCATAGAAACAATTCAATTATTTTGGATGCGATAAGCAAGCTCAAGGAACGTCAGGGAGATGATGCAAGAGCGCTGTTATATGCAAAAAGAGCTGCGTTTGCTAGCCCTCAAAATTCGGGGTATTACACGCGATATTTTTCTTTGCTTGCGGGGAATAACCAAACCGAAGTGTTGGGCAATGAGATTCTAGCGTTGAGCAAGATTGCTTTGCCGAGAAGGTTTTTGAATCAGATTGGTATGCTTGAACCATATGCGAAAGGATTTGGACAATACTATGTGGATTGGATGTTGCCGGAGCGCTCGACGTATGTAAATGGGTATGCAAGCATGTTTTATCGATTGGGTATTGCCGATTTGCGCGACGTAGAGCCAACCGAGCGCCTGTTGATACTTGCTAAAGACATATATCCCGATCTTGCATATTTGCATGTAGAGCTTGCTGCGTTTTACCAACATATTCGTGGGGATGCCGATCTTGCGAAAGAAACACTTTTACAGTGTCAGAGATATCCTTCAGCTGCACAGCAATGTAGAGAACAACTTCTGTTTCCTTTGTATTACCCGGCAGAGTATAAGATGAATATTTTGTAATTATGCAAATAGTCAATATATATAATAACCTGTGCTATAATGTCGCATATGCAACGCCGAGAAATAGAAAAAAAGCCCCGTTTTATTACTAGACTAGATGTGTTTATTCTTCTTGCGGTTCTTGGGTTGTTTTTGACTGCCGGGATTGTTGTTAAGTATGTTTTTCAAAAAGAATACTTTGTCACGGTTGAGCTTTTGGCTACTGGCGGAGAGTGGTGGTGGGGTGTTCCACCGCCGTACTACTGGAATTCACAAACTATAAATCCTGGGGCAAAAGAGCTTGATGTTTCGAGAAAGCCACTGGTTGAAGTGCTTGATGTAGAAAAGTATGGTCACGACGACCGTAAATTTATGTGGGTAAAAGCAAGAGTAAAAATTACAAAAAACACGAGAACAGGTGCTATGTATTTTAAACAATTTCCATTAAACATTGGAGAAACGATCACTATAAAACCAAATAGCACAATGATTGTTGGAAATGTTGTAGGGATTGAAGGCGTCAAGTCATACTGGAACGAGTCAGAGCGAATTATTCATGCAAGACTGCGACTGCAGATGCCGTGGGTAGCCGACGCGATAACTGTTGGCGATGTCATGAAAAACAACAAAGGTGTCACTATAGCAGAGATCGTTGATAAGAAGGTGGAAAATGCTGAAATAATTACAACAGACTGGAGAGGAGAACCATTGCATAAAAGAGATCCGCTTCAGAAAGACATAACGCTTGCTATAAAAATGCGAGTTTTGAAAGATGGTAATTTTGAATACTTTAACTTTAATCAAAATATTCAAACAGACCAAAGAGTCAAGATACAATTTCAAAATATCACTATTGAGCCGACTGTTCTGACAGTAGAATGACACTGTCCCACGTCATTTATCTGAAAGCCCCTTAATCGTTTTATTGAGCACGTTGGTGGTAGTGTTCCAGCTGAAAAATTTCGTAACATGCTTTCTTGCTTCATCGCCCATTTTCTTTTTTTGCGTATGGGATTTAGAAAGGATCTTTCGTATAGCAAAAGCGGTTGCTTCCCCGTCATGCGGATCCGTGTGGTAGCCGGTTTTTCCTTCAACGATTTCAAAATCTTCACCGATGCTTCTTACCACGGGCACACCACACGCTTGAGCCTCAAGCACAGACAGGCTTGCGGCGGCGGCCCCTGATCCCTCTGGTGAGCCGGTAAAAACGAAGACATCAAGGTTTTTGTAAAATTTGGCTAAGTTGTGCTCCGATAACGTCCCGACAAATGAGATATTTTTTTGTAGATTGTGCTCTCTTATATATGATAGATACACCTTTTTCATTTTAGGATCCCTAATGCTTTCAGATATAAACGCTTGGAAGTTAACGCCAGATTTGTGCAGTACATTGATGGCAGCAAGAAAATCCTGTGTACCTTTAAAAACTGTGTAATCTGTACTATGTCCGATGGCAAATTTCTTTCGTGGTATTGATTTTGTAGCTGGGTAAAATCGCTGATCGTCGACACCATTGGTAAGAAATATGTCTGGCTTTCTTTTGTGTATGTTTAAAACATGTTTTTCGACCGATGGATTGAGGGTTGTAAGTAGTGAACAGCGTTGGTATGACCACGAGTCCCATGGTGCATACGCAAGCTTCGCAAGAAATACACATAATTGAGAAAATAGGGGAAGAGAATTTATGCGAACGCGATCGTAAAATATTGGGAGTGGTTCTGCGCAATGACAAATAGTGTTATGAGAGAGCGAGACCGCAAGAAAATTCATCGGAAAATTCGTCGCAAAAATTACGTCATCTCTCTTGATGGCTTGTCGGACGGATATATAATCGATAATTATTGTGAGTGGAATGCACAACCAATAAAGTCTGCGTGGCCTCCAGAGTGAAAATACGGATACTCCTGCATGAGTATATCGAGATCTCCACCATGGACTTACTGCATGAAGATACAAAACAACGGGACGATCCTTTGCAACTCGACGCAGGATTTCGTATAGGTACTTCTCCCCTCCCCGCAAGTAGATACTTTCGGTGTGAAACACATACAGTGGACGTTTTTTTGGGATCATATTTTTGTAAGCAGAGCATGTCTTCGCGCATATGAGAATGCGTACTGTAATAATATAATTGAAAGGCTCATGTAGAGCGTGAGGAGTCCCACAATAACTGGTTGTATTTGTTGTGAAACAAGTGGATACGTAACTACGTCTCTAAAAGCCTCGAAAATGTATGAGCTCGGTACAAAATACGACATGGTATGTAATATTCCTGGTAATACATCGCGTTCAAAAAATACACAAGAGAATACTTGAAGAATAGTGCTGATAAACCACCCAATAAAACTCATTCGGACGCCAAAAATAAATATAAAAGATAAGGCAAATAAAGATAGGCTCGCTCCAAACACAATAAGCTCCAGGAGCAGGAGGCCGTTTACAGCGGTAAGCGCAGTATAAAAAGCAGGAAAAAACGCGTACGTGATACTTAACAAAAAAATAAATGAAATACATAGTTTTCCAATAGAGCTAATGATGAGGCTTAGAGAAAGTTCGATAAGAGAAAAAGGTGCGATGAAAAGATTCTGAATATTTTTAGAAAACGCATCATCAAGAAATTGAGCAACAGACTCTTGGATAACTCGAGCAGAAAAATTCCAATACATAACACCTGTGAGAATATTTATAGCTGTAGCAAGAGATGCATTTGCGGTTTTATGTATTGATAGCGCGAGCATGCCAAAAAGCAGTAATTCAAAAGATGGCCAAATTATAATTTCTATAAATCGCGCAGGATTGCGCTTCATGGATTGCAAGTAATGAAGCGATAGCGCAACACATCTTGATAGTGAGAATCGTTTAATCATAGATATTTTGAAGGTGCTTTAGCTGATCTTTAGAGTATATGTTCATAACTTTTCCATGCTTCATAAAAATAACTCGATCACAGGTCGCTTGTAGTTCTGCAAGATTTTGTGAAATGATCACGGTGGTTTCATTCATCTTTTTTCTTTCAGTGAGATAACGAGTGAATCTTTTTGTGCCCGTGGGATCCATGTGAGCAGTTATTTCGTCAAAAAATAATATTGTGGGATTGTTTAGAAGTGCTTTGCATAGGTTTACAGTCGAATTTTCTCCAGATGAAAGCTTGTAAACTTTTGACCCTGAATCAAGAAGGTGTTGCACATGAAATTGTTTTGCTAGTTTTAAGATTTTTTCTTTGGGGTTCTCTACACCATACAGTCTCGCAAACGTAAGTAGATTTTCCATTACAGTTGAATAACCATTTAAACGAAGGGATGATGATGCAAAGTTTATTTTCTGTAAAAGGGTTTGCCTGTTCGGTTCTAGTGGAAGACCGATGAGTTGGACACTTCCCGTATCAGGGACAATGAGACCAAGAGCGACTTGAACGAAGGTAGTCTTCCCTGCTCCTATTGGGCCAGTTAGGCCGACTATTTCACCCCTATATATCGTCAAGTTTATCTTTGATAGAATGGCCTTGCTGTTAAATCGTTTAGAAACGTTTATAAATTCTATGACTGGAAATTTATTATCTCGCATAAGTTCGTGGATATCTGCAGGCGCTCTATTATATCGAACAAAAAGATCTAAAACAATTTTGCATAAATTGTATCGTGGTTTTTATGTCGCGCTTATTATCTTGTCGATACTGATGGTTGTTTCATTTCCTTCCCCGATTAAACCCAAAACAAGCGTTGGAATGATCAATGTGATTGTTGTAGTGTTGGGAGTAATTTCTATTCCACAAATTTTTCATGAGATGAGGAAAAAAAGCAATGTATTTGGCTCCCCGATGGACATAGTAGTTGTGTGTTTTTATTTGGCAAATTTATTATCTTTGTTCTTTTCAGAAAGAATACAAGACTTTACACCGATACGAATGGTGACCTCCGCGGTAATCGCATATTTTCTTATTAAAATATATGTTCCCTCTCAAAGAGAAAAAGTCTTAATCGCCCATTCGCTTGGAATTGCGACGATATGTATAGCAGCGCTTAGTGTGCTACAGGCATTTTTACCTGAACTGATGAACGCCATCGCATCAAAGTATTTTCAGGGTAGAGAGGCATATGGACTTGCCATCGAGCAAGGAAGAGGCAGGATCGCTCCATGGGGCAGCATCATATTTCTTTTCCCTTTTTACTATTCTTCATTATTTTTTGGTAGAAATAAAAAAAATAAATTGTATCTCACATACTTATTTGGCGGAATGATAATCCTTTTACTTGCGATGACACTATCAAATTTTCGGTGGACATTTTTGGTGTTTGTTTTTTGTACTTTAGTGCAAGCAAAAATTTTTGTAGCACTTAGGTTTTTTAGTAGCCAACAAATATTTCGTGCCGTTGTTCTGAGCACGCTTGTTCTCGCTGTGGGCTTGTTGGGAGCAAAGTATGCGCTTGGATATAATCTGATAGATAGATTTCTGTTAACCAACAACACGCGTGATGTGTCAGACACCTTGGGACGTCTTCTACTTTATTCTCAGGCTTTCAACGTGTTTTCCTCCTCCCCGATCGTAGGTGCGGGAGTCGGTAATTATTATTCGTTGGTGGGCGCGTTTCAGATGAATAGATATTTCAGTATTCACGATCAATTTCAAGTGTTTTTGGTTCCAATTGCCTCTCATAACGAATTTTTAACTGTATTAGCGGAAACGGGAATAATTGGATTTATAGGTTATTTTTTAATTATGTATTTCTCTATGAAAACTATAATTTTGCATTTGATGCATACTTATTTGTTGAGTGTCACCGATAACATATTGATTATTGCTTGTTTTTTATCATTATTATCTTTTTTGCTGTATACAATATTTGAAAATATCTACCCAGAAAATATAGTTTATATATTCATTTTAATAAGCATCATTCATACGTGGTTTGACTCTCCGAGAGTACAAAAAAATATCGAAACATCATGAAAAAGATGACACATAAAGTTGCGGTACATATTGTGACGCACAACAGTGCTGATACTATTCCCTCTTGTTTAAAAGCGCTACAAAAACAATCCTTTCGTAATATTGTTATATGTATCATAGACAACAACTCAACAGATAACACAGCACAAATAGCAAATAAGTTTGCCCCAGATGTGCTTGTGAAAAATACGCAGAATATTGGATATGCTGCTGCGCACAATCAGGCCCTCCGATATACAAAGAGCGAGTATGTTTTAACGCTCAATCCGGACGTGCTTCTTGGTGACAGATTTATTGAGCGAATGGTAGGGTCGATCGACGGCTCGCCTGCTCGTGTTGGGTCCGCAGCAGGTCTTTTGTATAGAGTAAATAGTCTTAGTGAGATATCGCAGCAAATCGATGGAGCAGGATTATATATGCGACGCAACAGAAGGCAGCTGCTTCGGCATGAAGGGAAATATGCGGATACGCTTGTGTGGAAACAGGAAGTCATATTTGGACCAGATGGAGCGGCGGCGTTTTATCGAAGAGAAATGCTGGAAGATATAAATTTAGGTGACGGTGTGTTTGATGAAGATTTTTTTATGCACAAGGAAGACGTTGATGTGTGTTGGAGAGCGCAGCTTCGGGGATGGTCATCACTGTTTGTCCCAGATGCCCAAGCTAGGCACATTCGCACATTTAGAGCTGGGCAAAGAAAGCATATAGACTCAAGCATGAGGATGATGGCAGTGAGAAACAGATATTACCTTATGATAAAAAACGAGCTGGCGATGTTGTTTTTACGTGATTTTCCTTTGATCGCGCTGTATGATTTTGGAATATTTCTCTATTTACTTCTTAAGGAACGATCATCTCTTGTGGCATACGCACAGGTGATACAAGCGTTGCCACGCTTGGTACAAAAGCGGTCTCGAATTCAGGCACATGTAGTGGTTGGGTTGTTTGATATGGCCCATTGGTTTCAACGGGGGCGACCATGAAGAGGGTTGCCGCTGCGCGAGTATACATTGGGATTGTCACGTATAATAGCGCGGAGCTAATATCTATATGTATTGATGCTATTTTTCGACAGTCCTATGAACCAATTACCGTCGTAATAATGGATAATGATTCAACAGACAATATCGAACGAATAGTTAAGCGGTACGGCAAAAAAGTGACGTTTATACGCAGTGCACAGAACCTTGGGTTTGGGGGCGGTCATAATAAAATTATTCGGTCTATGCGGTTACGAGGCGATGATTATTATCTTGCGCTAAACCCAGACGCGATTCTTGATCCAGATTCTATAAAAAAGCTTGTTTATGGGGCGAGAAAGCACAACGCAGATTGGGCAACTGGAAAGCTTTATAAGGATTCACGCACACACACACTTTATAGTGTTGGTCATGCGTTGCGACGTGACGGTTACGCTTTTAATATCGGGCACGATGTTCGTGATAATGGTCAATACAATAAAAGTCGTGAAGTTTTTGGCGCGGCAGGGGCGGCAGCATTATACAAAGGATCAATGGTTCAATCGGTGTCGAATTCGGGTAACTTTTTTGATCCCTCAATATTTATGTACTACGAGGATGTCGATGTAGATTGGCGAGCTCGACTACTCGGGCTTCGCTGTTGGTTTATCGCTGGTGCGGTTGTGTATCACCGCGGTGGGTCGTTTCCTGCTCATCTTGAGGCCGGGGTTCTGGTAAATAGATTCTTATCTGTTATAAAAAATGCTTTCTGGATGGATTTGGTCTTTTATAATGGTCCTTCTATTTTTATTCATATAATAACTCGTTTTATTTTGACTCCAAAAGTAGGCATGCAAATTGTCTCGCAATTTTATCGCAAAGCATGGGACGGCTTGTTTCACAGGAGTAAATCAAGAGCTTCTCGAAGAGACCTACTTGTTTGGTTTGCTCGCGCTAGCCAAGAAGGCTCGGGTATGCCAATGACCATTGTGCAACGAGCGAGCGCTTTTTTTCATAGAAATTTTTAATATAAAATCTTATGTTTTTATTTGCGGGCTTATCGATATTTTCGGGATCCATAAAAGATGTTGTGCATCTCCTTGGAGAATGGATTGCACAGAAAAAGCACAGATATATATGCGTTACAGGCGCACACGGTGTTGCGGAGTCGCAACGCAGCACTCGTGTGATGGGTGCGCATCAAGCGGCTGGTTTAGTTGTTCCAGACGGGATGCCGCTCGTTTGGGTGGGAAAAGCGATGGGCCAAGGAGATACGCATCGGATTTATGGCCCAGATTTGATGCGTGAAATTTGCAACGATGCACAGCGCAAGGGGTGGAGAGTGTTTTTATACGGGACCACCTCAGATATACTTGGAAAGCTTATATCTGCGCTGGGTCAAGATTATCCTGACTTACATATTTCTGGATCCTTCGCTCCCCCATTCCATAGTCTTACTACAAGAGAAGATGCCGAAGTGATACAAAAAATAAATATATCAAAATCACAAATAGTATTTGTCGGATTAAGCACTCCAAAACAAGAATTATGGATGCATGAACACGTGAGTCAGCTACAGGCAAATGTTCTCGTTGGTGTAGGAGCAGCGTTTGATTTTATAGCAGGAACGAAAAAACAAGCGCCTACGTGGGTGCGGAGTTTGGGACTCGAGTGGATGTATCGGTTATTGCAGGAGCCTAAACGACTTACTCGTAGGTATGTATATATCGGGTGGAATCTTTTGTTACTTATGCAGAAGGGTTGTTTTAGGTTAAGCGAAAGTAGGATTTATTTGGACTTCTTTCGAAAGAATTATTTTAATTCAACGAATAATCCGATAACAAGAACTATTGTTTGATCTTCGATTAAATAAT
>JAGORV010000002.1:85631-101278 GCA_018062625.1 Candidatus Woesebacteria bacterium | reverse complement strand
CCCGGATTTGAATTTACCTCCAAAAACATTGGTTGATCGCCAAGGCAACGCACGTCAAATCGTGCATAGTCGCGGTATCCCATACTGATAAAGGCTTGTTTAGACATTTCTTCGATTTCTTTTGTCATTTCTGGTGAAAGTTTTGCGATCACAACAGTGGAATTGTCAAAATCAGGATGATCTGCATTCCATCGACTTTCGTAGGTCAAAAACGGCACATCAGTCCCTTTGTAATAGACCACTTCAGAAGGCGGGAGAACAATGAGTCCTTTTTTCGTATCCAGTAGTGTGACCTGAAATTCTCTTCCGGTCAAAAATTGCTCTGCCAGCACTGGTTGTTTAAATTTTTTTATTTGTTTTTTTACAAATTTCTGTAATTTTTCTGGATCCTCAATAATAGCTTCTTTTGAAAGCCCGACACTTGAGTGTTCCAAACTCACTTTTACAATGACGGGAAAAATTAAATCGTCTCGAATGGGTTCATCACCCGTTTCAAACGCTTGCCAACGCGCAGTGGCGAATCCACCTTTGTCTAAACGCTTTTTCATAGCAACTTTGTCACAGGAGAGAAAATAACTTTCTTTGGTAGCACCCGTATACTTAATCTTTTTCTTTGCAAACAAATCATATACGTCGGAAGCGTAATGCGCGTCCACTCCAGTCCATTCAATAAGGTTAAAAACCAAATCACTGTCTGACAACGCGTTCACTGTTTCTGGGATTGTATCTTCTGTTATGGGGACCAGTGCTACGGTATATTTTTTTTCTTCCAATGCCTCAAGCACTTCCTCTGCGGACTCTTGGGTATCTTCTTCAGCTTCCACGTTTTTTGATGTATCACTAAATCTATGCGTTGGTTTGTTATACAACACTGATATGTTCATCGCCCTCCTTAGTTGGTATGAAATTTATCATGAATTTGTTTAAGTTGTGGATTGGTAACATGGGTATATATTTGTGTGGTCGATACATTTTTGTGACCTAATAATTCTTGTATGGCACGTAGATCTGCACCGTTGCTCAGTAGATCTGTCGCAAAACTGTGACGCAAACCATGGGGCGTAATCTTGATAAGCAACTTTGCTTTCGCTGCATATTTTTCTACTGCTCGTTGGACACTGCGGGCTGTGAGTCGAATAGAATTTCCAGTCATATCACTGGCATCTGGTTTTTTGCCGCTGTAGCGAATAAAGATAGGTTGTAGCGAATCTTCTCGTGTGGCCAAATACCGCTTGAGCCATTCAGCGGATTTTTCTGATAAAAATACTACTCGTACTCGACGCCCTTTCCCGACCACACCAAACTCACGGCGATCCAGATTTACTTGATCGCGGTTGAGACTCACAAGCTCTGACACACGAAGCCCTGTAGAAAATAAAACTTCCAAAATCGCCTTGTCTCGCAAACCTTCGGGAGTTGAAATTTCTGGCATATTCATAAGTCGTTCAACCTGTTGATGATCCAAAAATTTTATCGTGTGACTCTCTGCTTTTGGTAAATCGATTTTTTCTGAAGCGAGGCAGGGAACATCTCGTTTGTTGAGATACTTCAAAAAACTCCGCAGTGCTATCAAGTGATAATTCTGCGTGACTCGCTTCAGCGTCTGCTCATGAACATCAGCAAAACGAGACAAATATAAACGATATTGACGCACGTTTTCGGCTGTTATAGCCTCAACAGTGAGTGATTTGGTGGTCTCTGCTTTCGCTTTAGCTTCGACCGATTGAGGGGGAGTAGGGGAATAGCCCGCTAGAAAGCCCAAAAACCGCTCGAGATAGTGTTTATAATTACGAATAGTGAGTCGCGAAACATTTCGTTCAATTTCAAGATATTCTAAAAATTCTAAAACAAGTTTTTCAAGATTCATATTTGCAATAAATACACGCATTCGAAACGAAAACAATAAAATAATTTCACGTCTATAAAACCATTGTTGTACGACGTCACAAGATTTGTCAATATGATAAACTATCCCCATGACACCATTTCATACACGCCAGCTTGCGCTAATGCGCCAAATGGAATCCGCCTTAGCTGCCAACTCCAAGGCCTCTGAAATAGTTGCCATGCAGTCTGATTATGCCAATGATGACGCCTTGTGCCTCACAACAGTCTCATATATCCCAAAATCACTTGCAGAATCGATTCGCACTGCCATTATCGAACCACTTGCGGTAATCGATCCGGACCAGTATTACTTTCCAAATTCATCAATGCACGTCACAATTCATAATATTCGAGTTGTGCGATCTCCACAGTCATTTACGGATCAAGACATTCAACACGCACGTCAATTACTGCGCCTATCCATACCAACTTTTACCGCTCCAACATTTGAATTGGTAGGATTATTGTCCATGCCAACAAGCGTGTCGATTATTGCGCTTGTTAATCCGGAATTTGATCACATGGTCAAATCAATTCGACATCAGTTTACTGAGGCAAATCTTGCTGATGATAAAAAATATTTTACTGATGAAATTACATTTGCAAATATTACTATTTGCCGATATACAAAATCGCCATCAAAATTATTCTTAGAAACAGTGCAAAAAAATAAAGAAACAAAGTATGGAATTTTTTCACCAAAAGAAACATGCTTGGTGACATCAAACGCTGGCATGCATCCATCAAAAACCACCATCATTGAGTCGTTTGCGTTCCACAATATTTAGCCTCAATTTTAAGCCTCTGTAATGACCTAGGAAGCCCTCAATATATTTGAGACGTACAACTGATCATCTGTCATTTTGAGCTACAACATGTAAGACATAGAAACTCTTCAAAAATTCCATAAATCAGTGGGAGCAATATGAACACAATAAGTACGAAATCGACCCATGATAAATACACCCATATCTAGAGAAAAAGAGTAACAACTCATGATAGACAGTAAATACAATGCAATCACAAAATTGAGTGAATAATTGAGAACAATACAACAATGACAAAAGATTGCACTTCTCCGTGATCCACTTCCAGACGTCGCAAAAGTATTATTGTGCGACCTAGTGCTGGTTCTTCTCTGGGGGCAGATATATGCCTAATTTGGGGCATATATGTTTTTTGCATTTATCGCACATCCAGAGAAGCAGTACACAGCCACAATATCGACATGTACACATTTGTTTGCTTACACTAACTGTTGATTGTGGTACTCAAATTGAGCGCAAATCAGGCCAGAATGGTATGGTCTCTCTACACTCTTTCGGGTTATTTATGACGTCGCTATTTAGAGCATATGAATGCGCTATATACGATATTTTGAGGCTAATTACAACAAATTAGTACATATACTTTACTGGGAATAACGTAGTTTAGCCTGCTATTATGCCCCATCTTGTCATTTTTATGGCTAATTTTATGGAAAATGTACCAGTTACATCAGGTACGACGCAGAGCGTTAATATGCGCCATACTCATAATAATAGCCTCAAAAATACACAACTCACACTAGTAATCAAGCATACACAAGAGCATTTAGCACTCGACAAGGCTCCACGCTAGACCATTATTTCTTTCGGGTATATTTAGAGCGTCATTATGCTCCAAACTAATATATTTGAGGCTGATTTAGTGTGTTTAGAAACATACTTATATCACGAAATAGAGCGTTAGAACAATCCGTATAGATATTATTACGCACACATCCTGTACTCAAGAGCGTGTGCATCACGGCTAATACATGCCTACATGGCGTAGAGTGGCATACCCTATAGTTTTAGATCTCTGAGGCTAAACATGGTCGTGAAAAGAATACCCAATCCCCGTGAAAATAATTATCCACATTGTATCCTATAGTTTTGTGGACTAGACTTAACTGTATCAAACTATATCACCCCCTTTTCCCTTGTTCTCTCTCCCCTTGTTGCCAGATAAAAATATTTTTTATACTGCACCGTACCAATTTGTCGCCAAAATTAAAATAATAAATACAATTGCAACAACGCCAAAAAATTCCCAGACGGTTCGCTTATATAATCGGTCAGCTAAGTACTGTTGACCCATGCCAGCGAGGCCATAAAAGCAAGTGGTAAGTAAAACTGCCTGCAGCGTGGTTCGTACAGGCCAGAGCGAAAATACCCACGCAATTTCAACCAATACCAATGAAATAATTACCGTCAAATTTCGTATACTCTTCCCTATCGTTCTTTCTAATTCCATTGCCCATAACACTTGCAATGTGAGTAAAAATGTCATGATTCCCACCAAAATCGCATTTATAATCGGATACATCCTAAATGCGAGTATGCTTTGAACGAGTAGAAAGTATGTGGCCAATGAGAGCAAAAAACCCACAGAATGACCTGCGCGAAGCAGAGCAATAGTTCTTGTAGCTGCGACATTGTATATATTTTCTGTCAATAGCAATGCGTAAATCCCAATTGCATATAATGCGGCTATGGGTAATCTTGTAAGCCAGCGCACTGGTAGCAAAAAATAAAATACGCCAACAGCCGCGGTAAACAACGTAGGAAGTGTAAGTAATGTAATCCACTCAGCGCCCTTTAAATCTTCTCGAAGCGCCACAGCACAGAGTACGTATGTTAACACCGAAAGCAATACAACCATTGGATATCGCAACTCTGAAGATACAAGCTGCGTTAACATCATGACGATCGTTAGAATAAATGTAATCAGCACAAATTCTTGTCGTTTTGATAACGACATACGGCGGTCCCAACGCTTAAACCGCTTTATAAAAAATGATCGAATTGCTTTCATCATATCGTTCTATCGTTAGTCTACTGATGTGAACACTTTTTGTACATCATCCAACGCCTGAAGTTGCTCCACTAATTGTTCTGCCTTCTCTCGAACTTCAGCAGTCACCTCAACTGGTACAATTGGCTTCATTATAATTTCGGTATTTTCTACGCTATATCCAGCCATCTCTATCCCCTCTTTTATATGTCGTAAATCCGCAACAGCACCATAAATTTCAAACACATCAATTCGCTCAATTACGTCGTTTGCACCAGCGGCAATAGCGACTTCTAGCATTTGGTCATATGTGTGGAGATCATCACGTTCAACCACGATAACACCAAGCCTGACAAACATAAAATTTACCGCCCCTGGTACTGCAAGACTTCCCCCTGCATGATCAAATGCATGCTTAACGTTTGCTGATGTCCGCTGTCGATTGTCTGTAGTGGCTTCGACTACTAACGCCACACCTCCGAGTGCATACCCTTCATACTCAACCTGCTCAAATACTTGACCGACCCCAGAAAGTGCTTTGTCGATGGCTCGTGCTATATTTTCCTTTGGCATGTTCACACCACGAGCTTTTTCTATAGCGAGTCGTAAACGAAAATTTTTTTCTGGATCAACAATACCACCACCCTCAGAAACAGCGACAGTTATCGCACGTGATGCTTTGGTGAAATCTCTTGCCTTTACAACATCCGTAACCGCTTTTTGATGTTTAACTTTCGACCACTTAGAATGCCCGCTCATAGTGATTGTTTAGATGCGCGTATTGTACTTGTGATGCTGTACTTCTTGCAACTTTTTAACCGTTACCTTCCGCTATATCCGCTGAAGCGACGAGCGGTTTTCCTAATCTTCGCTGAGGGTTTGAGATTCTGCTTTCTTATCGCCACAAATTGCTTCTTCGGTGTCTTCATCTTTCCAGTATACGATATCCATAATTGCATAGTATAATAGAAAAAATTGAGTAAGAATTCATTCTTGCTCCCTTGACTTTTCTCAAGAAAGCTTTACACTTTCACACCATGACCGACTCGTCCACAAACGAACGCGCCGCAATAGAAGCAGCTCTCAATCAAAATTGGAAAGAGGCTGTCAGAATCAACACAATCCTTCTAAAATCTGAAAAGTCCAACATAAACATTCTCAATCGTTTGGGGTATGCCCACATGCAATGTGGAGAAATTGCCGAAGCAAAACGAATATTTAGCAAAGTAGTCAAATTAGATGAATACAACCAAATAGCGATAAAGAATTTGAAAAAGCTTGGGATTGTAAAACAAAAAGATTTGCTTAAATCCAGTACAAAAATGATGTCACCACTACTCTTCTTAGAAGAGCCAGGGAAAACAAAAATTGTGGTTTGTGTAAACACCGCACCGATCGCCGTCCTCTCCACAGTATCCCCTGGTGAAGAAATTATACTTCATGCCAAAAATCATGCCGTAGAAATTCGCAACGAAAAAAATGTATATTTAGGTGCACTTCCCGATGATTTATCATTTAGAATTATAAAATTTTTAGCAGGCGGAAACACATACCAAGCACTGGTACAAGCTATCGGTAAAAACTCCCTTACCTTATTTATTCGAGAACTTACTCGTGGTAAACGCTTCATAAACCAACCATCATTTGCCTCAACTGGGATATACGTACCCCAAAGTCGTGCAGAACGTGTGGAGGATGGTACAGAACCTGTAGAAGATGCCGACGCAGATGACAAAGAAGATTAATCGATTTACTTTTTTGGCGCAAATTTAACGGCGTAATCAGTCCCCAATTGCAACGATAAATCTGATGTTCCTTGTGCTTCATCATTTTGCTTTATCTGACATTGAAAATAAGAACGAATAAATAAAGCCGTTTGAGACCGTACGCTTTCCCCTGTACCAGACAGCACGCAATTAGAAAGTGCTGACTCATCGTTTCCCACGGTAACAACCGAAACACCAAGTTGCGAAAGAATTCGCGCAGCCCGTTGTCCGAGAGTAGGTACTCCCGTTGTGTTGTATACAGAAACCGTAACTCCTTCCGTGCGAATACGAGTATCGGTAAATAGATTTCCATACAAATAATCAAATCGTTGTGCGTCAAATAGAGATACGATTGATCCATCTGGTTGTTGCTGATCAGCAAGCACCTGTGTCGTGTGTATGGTTTCCACTTGATCTGCTTTCAGCGATCTCGCTGCCAATACCCATGAGGCCCATGTGCTCCATGGTACTGCGCGATGACTTCCGACTTGAAATAATGATTTCCAAGAAAAAACTTGCCGTAATAATTCAACAGATTCCTCTGATGAACCGCGTTGTGAAATTTGTGTAAGCCCAACCAACGGCAATCCAAGTGCATCAGAAAGGCTTTCAATAAAAACTTTCCCACCATGTCGATCAATCGTATCGAGTTTCAATAATGAAGCCAAAGGATACTTCCCGTATCCACGTGTTCCCTCTATAACAACAGAACTTGGGATATCTACCAGCACGACATGCGAACGCGTGGCATCCCATGAAACGATATGAACTTTTTCTCCAACCACAATAGTAGATTGTCTATATGGTGCAGGCGCCGATGCTAACCGGAATCCGAACCAGACAAAACAGATAAGAAGTATCACGATAACTGAAGCAACCATTGCGGGCAGCAATCGAGTACGTTTTCGATGATACGAAGCAGGTGATCTATTCATCAAGAAAAGAAGTGTTTACCAATCTTCTTTTTTGCCCTTTTTAATAATATCCACCTGTGGAAGTTGCCAACCACCAGAAGAGGAAAGTTGTTTCTGTGCTTTCTTTTCTAGCTGACCCTTCTTTGGTTTTTTCTTATCACCTTTAAAAAATCCTCCAAATGATCCCATAGATACCTCCTTTGCAAACCAATATATTTATATATTGTAACCCCACTTACTGGCCAGATCAAGAAAACGATTATCGGCTATCGCCAAACGAATCTCACTAACCAACGTGTTTACGAAATGAATATTATGAATGGTGGTGAGTCTGTATGCTAAAAGCTCTCGCACATGGAAGAGATGGTAAATATACGCACGAGAAAAATGCTTACACGTAAAACATGTACATGTATCGTCTATAGGGCTTGTATCCAGTTTATAATCTTTTTTTGTAATATCTAATTGCACGTGATCTGCATACAAACCCGCATATACTCTTCCCATACGAGCGAGTCGAGTGGGTTGTACACAATCAAATGTATCCATACCGTGTGCAATAAGTGGAAAAATGTCATCTATCTCTCCCACTCCCAGTAAATGTCGAGGCTTATGTTGCGGCAATAGTGGTGTCACCCACTTCAATACTTTTTTCATTTCGGTCTTAGTCTCTCCCACAGAAACACCACCAATCGCAATACCGTCTGTATCTAGCGAACAAATAAACTGTGCAGATCGTTTGCGCAAATCTTCGTAAACACTACCCTGAATAACCCCGTATAGTGCCTGATATGGCCCTGAGGTTATAGAAGCTAGTCTCTTGTGCTCTGTGATACTTCGCACCGCCCATCTATGCGTATGTTCCATGGAGTCCTCTGCTGTTTTTTTGATGACGGGATAACTTGTACAGTCGTCAAAAGCGATATGTATGTCACTACCCAAATCCCACTGATGCTGCATGGATGATTCTGGGGTAAATAAATGCTCGGTCCCATCCCAGTGAGATTGAAACTTAACTCCATCTTCAGTAATTTTTACTAACGAAGGTAGCTCTTCACTACGATATGTTGACGTAAATTTAGGTCGAGCAAGCGAAAACACCTGAAATCCCCCACTGTCGGTGATGATAGGTCCAGACACATCCATAAATTTGTGCAGACCACCAAATTTTTTAATCACTTCTAATCCCGGACGAAGATATGTGTGATACGTATTTACAAAAAATAATTGAACACCAAGAGTATCCAATTCATCAGGAGTAAGTGACTTCACACTTGCTTGAGTACCCACTGGAACAAATGCTGGTGTTTGTATCACCCCATGAGGAGTCGTTATAGTTCCAAGACGAGCTTGGGAATCGCTGTTTGTATGTAAAACTGAAAAAGTAAATCCGGACATATGGCGTATTTTACCATTATCAAATTCAATTGGCTTAATTATCCTACGCCATGCTCTATTTTTAATCGACTCATTTTTCCGGCTACTTCTTCATCGGATACTCCATACTGTGTCAGAAGCCGTGTCACAATTGTAAGTGCCGCCTCAAACTCTGGCTGAATAATCGTTTGCACACCAAGTGATTTGAGGTGCTTTTGATCTTCTTCATGATGCGTACGACAAATAATTTTGATTCGTCGGTTGAGTGACAGGCTATTTCCTATAATCATCTCCTGTGTATGTCGATCCGGTATGGCGATAACGATTGAGTGCGCCAAATCTACTTGCGCATAGTCCAATACATCTTTATCTGCGGGATCTCCGTATACCGTCATAATCCCCTGTTCTTTCAATAATTTAAGTGCATGCTGGTTGTAATCTATGACTAAAAATGGAATATTTGCCATTTGCAATGCGCGCCCAATATACCGACCAACCCTGCCATATCCACATACCACGACGTGGTTTGCTATCGCTACACCTTGATCTGGCATGGCAGTGTCAATTGTCTCTGGGAAGAATTTAGGAAATTTTTTCAATCGTTTTTGCAACCAATAATATACTTTATGCACATTCGTCAAAAGTGGTGCACTTATCATGATTGTGACAAAAGTCACCGCGATAAGGATAGATGCGTGCTCTCTGGTCAAAACACCTAACACAAGACCTGATTGTGCAAGTACAAATCCAAACTCACTGACTTGGGTTAGATACGCCCCCACCGTAAATGCAGTCTTTCGATGATATCGTAAAAATCGCAACAATCCATAAATCACAAAACCCTTGACTAATACCACGCTCACGACAAGGTATAAGACGATGGGCCATACGGCAATTAACGTAGATACAGCCAAATCCATTCCCAACGATACAAAAAAGACCACAGCGAACAAATCACGAAGCGGACGAATCTCTGCAAACACTGCGTGATTCTGACTTGTCTCTGCGACCAGTAATCCGGCTAAAAATGCCCCCAGAGCAACAGACAGACCCAAAAGATAGGTCGTAAGTCCTACGGAAAATACGATACCTATCGTGGTGAGCAAAAATAATTCTCTATTGCGAAATCCTGCCACTGCAGAAAGCAACTTGGGAATCCCAAATCTCCCCAAAAAAAGAATAACTGTTAGAAAAACTCCTGCTTTGAGCATAGCCAGACCAACTGTAGCGACCACTGATAGGACAGTTCCATCACCTCCCGAAACGCCAGAGAGTGCCCCAAGTAATATAAGAATAGGCACTACTGCCAGATCTTGTATCACAAGCCACCCAGTCGCAACTTCTCCTGGAACTGTATCGAGCTCGCCTCGCTCAGAAAGTAACTTCACCACAACTGCAGTAGATGAAAGTGCTGCCGCAGCAGCCAAATATAATGATGGGATAAACGGTGTACGAAGCGTGATAAGTAACAATAATACGATCCCTATGGTAATGATAATTTGTGCAACAGCGGGCCATGATACTACGCTCAAAATTTTTCGTAATTTGTGAAATGAAAATTCAACCCCAAGAGTAAATAATAATAAAATTACCCCACTTTCCGATATCATTTCCACCAATGAATGATCGATAATACTGCCGAAGATATTTCCAACCAACACTCCACCAGCTATATACCCAACTATTGAGGGAAGATTAAGTCGTACAGCAATCGCTCCCCCGCCGAGGGCAGCGGCAATAAGTAACATAAACGTGCTGATGAGAGAGACGCTGGAGTTCACGATCAGATAGACGAGATTGAATTATTAGTTTGTACAATACCATTCATATCATCTGGTATCGGAGCTTCAATTGCAAGTCGTTTCAAACTGACGGGATGCAAAAAATCGACTTTCCATGCATGGAGCATAACTCGAGGCGCCCACACACGATCTGCTCTTGAAGTTTTTCGTCCTGCGTATTGAAAATCCCCTATAATTGGATGATTTATGTACTTAAGATGCACGCGAATTTGATGCGTACGACCAGTTTCCGGATACAGCTCTACCAAACTAATTTTTTCCACATTCTTACCAGTTTTATGCTCTAAAATTTGCATACACTTATATTTGGTCACCGAGTCTTTGCCTCCCGGAACTATACCAAAGCGTTCACGATTCCATGGTAATCTCCCCACCGGAGCCACAATCTCACCTATCTCTGGGGTAATCATGCCATGAGCCAACGCTAAATATGTTTTCTTTATCGTGCGTTCTTTAAATTGAGCTTGAAGAGCCAAAAATACGTCTGGATTTTTCGCGATAAGTAGACATCCAGATGTTTCCTTATCTATACGGTGAACTATACCTGCGCGATCAAAAAATACCGAAGGATCTTGTTCGAGTGCAGGCGTCAAGCGTTTAGGTGGTGCTGGGATATGAAGATATTCCTCTGCCCACTCTTGCACTGTGGGTACTTGCACGGACTCCGCACGATTGACCACAATCCCAGGTGGTTTGTTTACAACCACTAGAGACTCGTCTTCAAAAAGTATGGGCAAATCTATCATGGACACTTAGGTGCGTTTAGACGCTTGCATCTCTTTCTCATGCGTCAGACAGAGTGTAGCGGTAGGAAGTACAGCAAGCCTATCTGTGTCGATCATGGTATTGCATACAGTACAAAATCCATACGAACCCTGTGCAATCCGAGTAAGCGCCAAATCGATATGCTCAAGTTGAGTGGTTAGTTCGGAAACGAGCGCTTCCATGCGATCATGATTAGACTCCTCATTTGCCTCTGTATCGCTTGCTGCATTATCGTGCGCACGTTCTGGATCAGTAAATGGATCCTGCCCTGATAATGTTGCAATACGCGCTATGATACCTTTGCGCTCTAAATCAAGATGATTTTTGATCTCCGCTAAGAGATCTGCGGGAAAGTTTTGCATAAATATTTTTTCCTATCTGTCCGAGTTTAGTATGCATAAAACGGAGTAAAAAACGAATTCGTTCTTTACCACCGCCTCGCACATACAGCACCCCGACGCTTTCAGCAAAAATGCCAATCAACATCCATTGATTGGCGGTAATGTTACCCAAGTATACACGACTATCTTTAAAGAATTCAAGCGCAAACATGACCACACTATACAAAAGTATGAACCACACACCGACGATACCATATGGCCATTTTTGACTCATCGCTCGTCTCACTATTCGTAACATGCATATTCCGATAATACCTATAGCAAACATTTCATACAGTTGGACTGGATGACGCAGTCCGATATGACCAGCCAATCGTACTCCCCAGATAAGCGTTGTTTGTTTTCCTATTTCCGCACCATCAAGTAACGATCCAAGCTTGCCTATAATGATGGGTAAACCTAATGCGATAGGTAATGTATCTAGCACATGTCCTAATCGAATTTTTTGCTGTCGACTCAAAAAAACAAGTGTTGCAAGCCCACCAACCAAGCCACTTAACCATGAAAGTCCTGGTGCTACCCAAAGCGCAAGCATAAGCAGGCTACTTTTTCCTGCAAATACATCCCAATGCGTAACGATGTAACCCGCACGAGCTGCGACAAAGGCTACAATTGTCGCATAAAATGTGAGATCAAAAATGTGATCTTCTGTGGCACCCTGCGCGCGTAATCCTCGCCAAAATAGAAAAGAAAACACGAGCCAAGCCAGTACAGTCATAAGACTCGTACTGTACAAAGAAACTGTGCCAATGGTGAAAAGTATCGGAAACATAATGTAGAACTATTGTACCCTATTTTGTGGAACAAATCGAAGCCGATGAATCCCAAATAATCCTATGATAAGCCCTAAGGCAAATATCACTTTCCCCACCCCAATGACATCCGCTAAAATTCCTCCCACTACAACTGGCAAAATACCTATGCCTCCAACCACAGCAGACAGTATCCCGTACACGCGACCACGCAACTCACCATCCGCTTCTTTTTGAAGCGTGCTATTTGCTGGAACATCCAATAAGCTATTTGCTGCCCCCAAAATGAAAAAAAGCAGAAACGATACAATCAAAACTATCGATCGTGGAATAGACTGAAACCAAAAAACATTTGTGGTGGACACCAAAGCAGATACAAGCATGAGATCAGTCCCTGCGGTAAGTATCCCAATAGTAATTAATGTATTTGTTTTATATTTATACCCGTAGTTGCCCATCCATAAGGCGCCAAATAACACTCCTATGATCGCAGGGCCTACCACAAGCATGGAAGCATCTCGCACATCTATTTGCAAAATTTTATCGGCAAACCCCGGCCCCAACGTACCCAATATCATCATGGTAATTTGTGTACCGGTAAGCAATAATAACGCATCAAGAAGCACTGGTGAATTCACAACATACCGTACCCCTTGCGCCAAATCTGTGAGTACTCGTTGGATAATATAAAAAATGTTATACCGAAAAATTCTTTGCAACGAACCAATACCCTCTCCTTGCGGTGGTATACCACTGACAAAAAATGCGGCCAAAAGAAACAAAAAGCTGATAAACAACAGCGACCCATCTGGTCCAAATAAACGGAGCAATGGACCTGCAGTAATAAATCCCAATGCTGTACTGCTGTAAAATGTGAATGAAAATAAACTATTCGCAGAAATTAATTGTGATTTCGGTACCAGCTGCGGTATAGTCGGGCCTTCTGCGGGAGCCGTGAATTGTGTAATTACTGCATTTATAAATACAATTAAGTACACCACCCCAATATGTCGAGAACCCAAAAATAATATCATCACCATCAATGCACGGAGAAGATTACTAACAATCAATACAATTCGGCGATCTAAGCGATCAACAACAGCTCCCGCCATCATGCCAAAAAATAACGCGGGAAACCCATACGCGAGAAATAAACCAGAAACTGCCGCATTACTGCTCGTATTTTGATACATAACTAACGCCAACGAGAACACAAGCATGTTGATAGAAAGTTGGGATGTAACTTGTTCGAGCCAAAGTCGAAGAAATGCTTTATTGGACAATACGGTCCGGATGGGGGTCATTTTTTCTTTTATTTGCATAAAAAATCACGTACGATTTTGCATCGCAGGACTATCTTATCATACAATATACGTATGACCTCTACTGCACACGCGCTAGTCGCAGGAGCAATAGCCTCACAGATTCAGAACCCTGCAGCGGCAGCGGGACTCGCGCTCATTTCTCATTTTGTAATGGATAGTATTCCTCACTGGGATTTTGGTACCAACTGGCGAAATCGCTCAAAGGCACACACAGGGCTTTTGGCAATTGCAGAAACTACGTTTGGCATAGCGCTTTCGTATAGCATATTTGGTACGACACTGCCATTTACTCACTGGGCTATAACGGTTATTGCAGGTGAACTCCCTGATTGGTTGGAAACACCTTGGTATATATTTTTTGCAACAAAAAACAAAAACATCCCGAGTAAAAATGCTGGACTCATTGAAAGAATTTCGTATGCTTTTTATAAAGTTCCAAATATGTTTCACGCAAAAGCACAATTTCCACTTGGAGTTATAACACAAATAATCACCGTAGGATTTTTTCTCTTTTTACTTGGCTAATCGCAGAAAACAGACATTATTTCTTTAAGCGATTTACCCGAATCAGCCCAGAACATGGGGTGATTTTAACACCACGAGATTCAATGACATCAAGAAGTAAATTCATCCCAAGACTGTCGGAACTCATGTGCCCAGCGATGACAAGATTTATGTGATACTTAATCGCTTCTTTACGGTGCTCTTCACCTGCGTGCATACCAATAACTGTCCCAACTCCCGCCATTGCAAGCTTTTCGTAGACGATTGCAGAAGGCTCTGTGCCACCAGTAAACTCAATCGGAGCAATCTTTCCTGCTCGATTGTTTGCACTCCCAGCAAACAACATGGGACCTGCTTTTCCTTTGGTCGCTTCTTTGTATTCTGGTTCGCGATTTAATACATCTAACACTTCCCCAACGGTCTCTGGCTTTTCTTTCTCAAAAAGCTTTTCCATATACGTGTGGACAAGATTGTCAGTAATGGTATGCGTACCCATAAACGCAAAACCTAAAAGCCTTGCTGCATCGACCGCTTGTGCGTGATTGATCGGACTAAATCGTCGTTGAACTTCACCGATACGATCGTGCATGACACCTTCTGCGATATTGATCGGCACGCCGTATTTGGCCCAAATGTCGGCTTGCATATCCATAACTTCATGAAGTGAAGCAAGAGATTCCCCCTCTGGATGATGTGTAAGCAACAGATCTATACTTTCGCCTTTTTGATTGAGTCGATCAGCGAGCAACACTTCTGCTGCATTGATGTCTATACCTGCCATAATACTATCGACTTCCATGTCAGGATTACCGATGAGTATACGAGAATCGGTGTATGGATTATGTAAATCTTCGAGATCAAAATCTGCTTGCTTTGCTTTGGGCAATTCGTCGTACGCTTTTTTACGTCTCGCAAGCACTTTTTCTACTCCTGTCTTTCCACGTGGGTCTGCTTCTATACCAAGTTCCACTGCGAGTGTATAAAGATCTTTAAGTTTCATATGGAAAAATTATAACACAATATATGATGGTGCCCAGGGAGAGACTCGAACTCTCACGAACATTATATTCACAGGTTTTTGAGACCTGCGCGTCTACCATTCCGCCACCCGGGCATATTGTTTTCTACGTCTACTCCCCTTCGCTCGGCTACGGGGATTGATGGTTTCTAGACTCGTGAATGAGAATTCACTCGTCAAGCAACCAGTCAACATTCCGCCACCCGGGCATATTGTTTTCTACGTCTACTCCCCTTCGCTCGGCTACGGGGATTGATGGTTTCTAGACTCGTGAATGAGAATTCACTCGTCAAGCAACCAGTCAACATTCCGCCACCCG
>JAGORV010000002.1:0-85531 GCA_018062625.1 Candidatus Woesebacteria bacterium | reverse complement strand
GGGCATATTGTTTTCTACGTCTACTCCCCTTCGCTCGGCTACGGGGATTGATGGTTTCTAGACTCGTGAATGAGAATTCACTCGTCAAGCAACCAGTCAACATTCCGCCACCCGGGCATATTGTTTTGTACGTCTACTCCCCTTCGCTTATGCTCCGGGGATTGATCGGCTGGTAAACTCGCACATATGCATGTGCTCATTAACCATCCATCAACATTCCGCCACCCGGGCATAAAACGCATTATATCATGGGGAAAGACAAAAACATTAACGATTCCAAGCTAGTTCGTATTTTTTCCCTGGTTGTGATTCTTTTCCATCAAAAAGATAAAATTTCTTTACTGAAATCATATAAAATTTATGTCCATCAGGTTTTCGAGCATCTATAAGAATAGACGCATCAGTTCCAAATCGCTTGCAATATTCCAGATATGCAGAGTGCTTCTCATCAACATCCTGAAGCTCTTTTGCCTCACCTTCAAAATAAATCCCTCGAGGTAATTCGCCGATTGCATGCTGCTTCATAATAGATCCAGACACTTGTGCATTTGAGCGAAGTTCTACGCTATGTCGACGCGAACCGAGAGATCGAAAATATATGTTTAATTCATTATCATAAACATAATGCAATTCACTGGACCATGGGATATTGTCATGCGAGGTAGCAAGTGACAGATGAATTATATCTGGTAAATATGCTCTAATAGCTGCTTCAACGTCATCAATCATACGATTATACAGAAACCGATGTAGGCAAAGCTGATTCACTATGTTTCTTTTCCACTGAATAAAATCGAATACGATCACCGCGGAAAATCAGGTCTATCTCGGCCAGTGGCCCGTTACGATGTTTGGCGATACGAAGTTTTGTGGGAATTTGCTCCCCCCACAAATTCTGATCCCCTTCTTCTCGGTACAAAAACATAACGACGTCTGCATCTTGTTCTATAGATCCTGATTCACGAAGATCAGAAAGTTCTGGCACCCGATTTCCTCGCGTCTCAACAGCTCGTGAGAGCTGAGAACAGGCAAGCACGGGAATACGAAGTTCTCGCGCTAAATTTTTCATATTCTGAGAAATTACTGAGACCTCTTGCACACGATTATCAAATTTTCTTCCTGAATCAGCGAGCTGTAAATAGTCGATGATGATAAATTTTACTCCGTGTTCTACCTGCAAACGTCGAGCTTTCGTGCGCATTTCGACGATGTTCATACCTGGGGTATCGTCTATATAAAGGGGTGCTTCAGCTAACTCTCCCATCGCATCTGAAAGTCTTGTAAAATCATCGTCGGTCAACCTTCCCGTTTTGAGTCGCCATGCGTCTATGTCCGCCTGCGAGACAAGCATACGATCTACCAATTCTTCCTTGCTCATTTCTAGGGAAAATATTCCGACTGGCATTTTCTCTTTCACCGTGACGTACTGGGCTATGTTTAGAATCATGGCGGTTTTTCCCGTTCCAGGACGTGCAGCGAGAATAATAAGGTTAGAATCCTGCATACCCGCAAGCTTTCCATCGAGTTCTGCAAATCCTGTCGGAACACCTCGAAGTCCCCCAGCACGTTTATGTAATTCATCCAAACGATCAAACGATGCGGCAAGCGCGTCTTTGATTGCAATGAAATCTCTCCGCGTGGTCTGCTGTGCTATGGCAAATATTTCTTGCTCTGCTTCATCAACAATTTGCTGTGCGGTACCTTCTTCACGAAATGCCATTTCCGTAATTTTGGCGGCAGACTCGACCAATCGACGCTTGGTCGCATTCTCCATAATAATACGCCCATATTGTTCCGCGTGAGCGCTCGTTGGCACAACGTTGAGCAAATCTGATATATAGGATGCGCCGCCAACGTCTTTAAGCGTCCCTGACTTTTTCAAATGAGCGGTTATAGTAACTACATCAATCGGTTCATGAACTTCAAACAAGTCCATCATTGCCTGATATATATGCGAATGGGCATCCTTATAAAAGTGATGAGGACGCAAAAATTCAGCAACATCAGTCATTGCATCTTTATCGATAAGCACAGCGCCTAATACTGATTGTTCGGCGGTCAAATCATGTGGTGGAACTTTGGGGTTGACCATAAAAATTTGCTTGGCAGTGATTTTCCTACGCGGATTACCGTTACTCTAATACAACTACTTGCATCTCAGGAGCAAATTTATCTTTCGAAACACTCAATTTGCTCACCGGTACAACACTTTCTTTGTTCATTTGCTTCAAAAATGCTGACACAGGAGAAAGTGCACCATATGTTTTCTCTTCTAATCCCTCCACGTTATAATGCATCGGAATTACGATGTGCGGGTCAAGGTCCGAGATGACCTGAGCAGCTTTCACAGGATCTAAACTGTACACGCCACCAACTGGAACAAACAACACATCAACACCGTTCAAACTGTCCACCTGAGCAGAGCTCAGCACATGTCCCAAGTCACCGAGATGTCCTACTTTTACCCCGTCTATTTCTATGCGGTATATGGTATTTTTGCCTCGATCTGCTCCTTGTGTGTCATCGTGAAATGTCGCAACGCCTATCACCATCACTCCTTTGATCTCGTATTCACCCGGACCAGACACGATAAATGGAGATCCTCCAACTGCGGTCACTTCATTGTGATCTGGATGATCATGAGAAACAGTAATTACATCTGCTTCGACATTTTTGGGAAACTTGAGTCCCACCGCTTTTGAATCGTAGGGATCAGTCACAACGGTAGCCTGCTTGCCACGTAATTTAAATGATGAAAGTCCTAATGCAGTTATCTCCATAGTTGCAATTTATAACAGATTTAAGTATCCTAAGCAACACATCCCTTTGCTATAAGCTCATGGGAAATACTTGCCTTCGAATTTATTTTTATCTGCCAATCATCGTATCATATATAGATACATCGTATGAATAAAGACGCACTACTTGCTACTATTATCGGATTCGGTATCGGATTGGTCATAACCGGTCTCGTATTTGCCGGCCCTACTATCTTTAAAAATTTCCCTAAAATTCGTTTACCTTCACTTTCGCAATTCATAGGAAAACCATCAAACACTACCAAAAAGCCCAATCCAACACCCAGACCTAATAGTAATGATCTTGTCATCGAAAGCCCACTTGCGGATTCCATAGAAGCAAAACCAGAGGTATTGGTATCAGGGCGCACTTCGCCGAATGATACGGTTGTTATAGAAGGTGAAAGTGATGAAGCGGTAGTAGTTGCCAATGCCCAAGGTGCGTATGCAGGATCCATAACGCTTGGAGAAGGAAAAAATGAAATTATCGCAACATCCTATGGGAATACCAAAGTACAAAAACAAAATGTCACTGTCTTTTACACACCAGAAAAATTTTAATTATGAATAAAATATTTTTACTATCATTTTTATCACTTGTCTTGGTCAGTGCAGTCTTTGGTCAGCGTCCAGTCTATGCAGCAACCATCGCCACACCGACAGCGACTCCAAAAGAAACACAAGATCTAGAGGCATTAAAAGATCGATTAGCGACAAAAGTTGCAGAACTTCGAGACATAGTGAAACGAGCTATGCATGGGACAGTCAAATCAGTATCGGTAAGTTCTGCAACGATCGAAACAAAAACAAAAGATGTAAAAATAGAACTTGCAGATGATATCACCGTCACCCAACTCATCAGTGGCAAACGAACAACGCTTTCTATCGATGATATTTCCAAAGACGATCCGATAACAGTGTTTGGAAGCTATGATGCGACCCTAGATTTACTAAAGGCTCAAGCGATATTCATAGAAAGTACAAAAATTTATGAACATCTCTCAGGTACCGTCACCGAAGTTGATAGCAAGGAATTTACCATTGTCATCCAAACTACCGAAGGAAGAAGCATGGCGATAGATATAGAAAAGGCTACAAAAACAAACACATGGAGTCAGGCAGATGGCATTGCCAAAGGCGGATTTTCTAAAATTCTCGTCGGTGATACAGTACACGTCGTAGGATCTTTGGTTCCCAAAAAAGAAAATCAAATCAGTGCATTGCGCATCTTAGACATCGGAAATCTTAGTGGAGCAGCACCAACAGCAACAATTGCACCAACCCCTGTTGCGTCAGTTTCTGCGACGCTCAAAGCAACACCCAAAGTCACATCTAAGCCTATCGCGACTCCGACTGTAACTCCGTAAATTCCCCTACAACGATCAGATCATGCTATCATGCTCCCTATGGATACACTAAATATCTTTATTACCAATCCTACAAACATCAGATACCTGACGGGATTTTTTGGCGTAGAAAATCGAGACGCATATCTTTTGATACTCCAGTCGAACGCATATATATTTGTCTCAGGTCTCTATGAACAAGAAGCAAAAGCTATAGTACTAAAAGACTCTCTCTTACAAAAACATTTTTCCAACGTGACGACTCTTACTGTTTGCATCCTTAGTCCAAATAATCGCATAACAAAACAATTAGCGAGCATATGCACAAAAGAGGAAATTGAATCTCTACAGTATGAATCAGAAAATATGTCCGTGTCAGAGTACACAGCGTTCAAAAATATTCTCTCTCCAATCCCCTTCTCGCAATCCAAAGATGTGATAGAAATACTTCGAACCAAAAAGTTTTCTTCTGAAGTCGCATCGATCACTGCTGCTGCCAACCTAACCGATGCATGCTTTACCTTTATACAAACCAAAATTAAAAAAGGAGTCACCGAGACTGAAATAGCGTGGGAAATAGAAAGCTTTTTCAAACACGCTGGTGCACAACTTGCGTTTGCTCCTATCGTCGCATTTGGACCAAACACAGCCCTCCCTCATTATGTACCAAATGGCACGGGCGCTACGCTATCGGAGACAGATATTATCTTATTGGACTTTGGGGCACGGGTGAACGGTTATTGCGCGGATATGACCCGTATGCTTTTTATGGGTACACCCAAAAAAGAATGGCTAGATGCGTACCGTGCGGTACTTGCTGCAAATGAACGTGCCATTGGATTGCTTGCAAAAGGAGAAAGAAATGGATCCGCAATAGACAGCCTTGCTCGTGACATCGTCACCAACGCAAAACTCCCAGATTATCCCCACAGTTTAGGTCATGCGGTGGGACTAGATATTCATGAAGCACCAAGGTTATCTATCTATCAAGAGGCAACCCTCCTACCCCGTATGGCCATAACCATAGAGCCTGCAACATATAAACCTCATGAATTTGGGATTCGCATCGAAGATCTTGTGTACATCAAAGAAAGTGGAATTGATGTGTTATCCAAATCCACTAAAGACGTTATAATACTTCCATGAATAACTGGATTCCGTTTGCACTGGCATCTACACTCTTCTTTTCGCTCTCAAACACATTTACAAAAATTTATCAGGCGAAACTCGGTAGCGGATTTGGTAGCATCATGTTTACAGTGGGCGCACTGGTTGGCGCTGTAGCTATAGCCATCCTTACACGATCCACGCTTCCAATGCACAAATCTAGTAGTGGTATAACGCTAGCCGTCGTCTCTGGATTGCTTTGGGCTATGGCGAATATACTGCTCCTGACCGCTATCGGAAAACAGGCGCCGATCTCGATTGTTATGCCACTTGTGGTCGGTGGTATAGGTCTTGGCGGTGCGCTAATTGGAGTACTTGCATTCGGTGAAACACTCAATAGTACTCAAATATTTGGCATACTCACCGTGCTTGCGGGTTCAATAATTCTTTCCAGAAGTTGACATTGTACACGGCTCATTTTATACTACAGGACATATGACAAATGCATGGTCACATGGCTATCATACTCACCCACAAGCAGGGCGGGTTTCCATGCGATAAAAAAACCATATTTGCATGATATATAACCCGCTACGCTAAGCGGGTTTTTTTATGGAGAAAACTATGAATATACCAAAAGCATACGCAACAACAGTTACAAAACAGGCTATCGACATGACCTTGAGCATTAATCCGCTTGGGTGCTCCCCTCGTGCACAGGAAGCACTTCGTGCGCTTACACTCAAAGATATCAGTACCTATCCAAATCAGCAGCCATTACTTGCTGCGTTGGCTACATTTTTTCGATTACCTGCTACATCGATCGTGCTTGGAAGTGGATCGGAACAACTCATAAAACTTATTTGTCAGACGTTTGTCCGACTCAATAGCACCGTGCTTGTGGAGGAAGGGTCATTCTTTCTTTTCACCAGTGAGCCGCTGCTACAAAACGCCACGGTCACATACACATCTATCCCGCCGAAGACGGGTGTAGTCACTAAACCTACGGTTCTGTTTATAGCAAACCCCACGACTCCTGGGGGAATAAATCGCACAAACGCAGAACTTGTTGCGGTGATAAACCGGATAAAACCACGATTTGTCGTCATCGATGAAGCAAATGGTGAATTTCGCAAAGAAACAATGATTTCTGAATTAAAAAAAGTAAACAATCTCATTGTATTGCGTACGTTTTCCAAAGCACTAGGGATAGCGGGTTTACGCATAGGTTTTGCTATAAGTAATCCTCGTGTATCTGCAAAACTTGCGCAATTTCAGCAACCATTCCCAGTTACAACACCCGCTATTGTGGCAGCAGAAGCCGCGCTTTCTGATAGAGATTTTCTCAATCGAACACTTCTGTTTGTCGCAAAAGAAAGAAAGTTTTTGACGAATGCACTGGAGACGCGTGGATTTCGCGTATCTGCGTCGATCACCAATAATTTGTTCGTTTCGTCTATACAAAACACTACGATTATCAACAAATTACAAAAACTCGGTGTGGGTGTTATCGATGGAGCATTTTTCCCCAATAATCCACAACAAGGATTTCGAATATCGATCAAAGATCGCAAAACAAATCGTGCATTTTTGGCTCGTCTCGACGAAGTTCTCGCTTGTTTACCCACGGCAAAATTGTTAGGATCTAAGGAGGAACTATGAACATCATTCAACCACTCAAAGGATTTCGAGATTTTCTTCCAGCAGAAGCGGCCAAGCGCAAATGGCTCCGAGATAAACTCTCCGCTATATGTGAATCGTGGGGCTATGCCCCATTGGAAACTCCTACCCTTGAACCACTAGAAATCTTCACAGGCGCAGTTGGTGAAGATGAAAAGCTATTTTTCAAATTTAAAGATCAAGGAGATCGCGATGTGGCACTTCGCTATGATCAAACAGTACCGACGTGCAGAGTGATCGCACAGTACCAAAATACCCTAACGTTTCCCTTCAAACGCTACCAAATCCAATCCGCATTTCGTGCAGAGAAACCTCAAAAAGGTCGGTATCGGGAATTTGTTCAGGTAGACGCGGATATTTTTGGTATCAAAACACCTGATGCTGATGCCGAAGTTATCGCGTTATCGCTCGATATATATCGTCAACTTGGATTTAAACAGCCACTCGTACGCATAAATTCACGCGCATTGTTTGCCGACATGCCCTACGAAGCAATTGTTGCGATCGACAAAATTAAAAAAATCGGCGAAGACGGAGTCATCGCAGAAATGGAACGCAAAGGAATAGCTAGTAACCAAGCAAAAGAATATCTCTCCTATGTAAAAAATCTTAAACCTAATGAGGAAATTGCGTACATCCTGCAATATCTTAAAGATTACGGATTTCCTGAGAGTTGGTACACCTTCGACCCATCCATTGCTCGGTCTTTTTCTTATTCAATGGGACCCATATGGGAAGTAGAAATTCCAGATGCGGGATATGGTATGTCTGTCCTAGGCGGAGAACGATATGACGGCTTACTTGCAAAATTATCTGGCAAAGATATTGGCGGCACTGGATTTGCTGTCGGATTTGATCGAACACTAGAAGCTGCTGAAATCATGGGGCTTGTGCCCACACAATCGGAGACAAATTCATTACTTATTACGGTTTTTGATCGTGCATCACAAAAAGACTCACAAAAACTTGCGTATGATTTACGAACTGCAGGTATAAATGCTGATCTATACCCATCTGTTGACAAGCTCGAGAAGCAATTAAAATATGCAAATCGAAAAGGTACGTCATATGTCATCATTTGTGGACCAGAAGAAAAGGCCAACAATGTTGTTAAGCTCAAAACCATGAAAACTAAAGAACAAGAAACCCTAACGTTGGATGCTGTCATAAACAAGCTCCGTTCCGCTTCGTGAGAATATACCGTATACTTAATACATGTCCCGCAGAACCACTGCCTATCTGCTGTTGCTTCTCGTCTCCATCATCTGGGGAACTGCCAGTCCCGTTGTAAAGTATACGCTCCAGTGGTTTGATCCTTGGATTTTTCTCACCTATCGATTCGCAATAAGCGCACTCATCGCACTCCCCGCTCTATGGATTACCAAAACAAAATTTCCCACCAAATCAAAAGATGTTGGATTGGTACTAATTACGAGCATCCTCTCTGCACCTTTGAGCCTTTGGTTATTTTTTGAAGCACTCACCAAAACCACAGCACTGAGTGGTAGCTTATTTACCGCTACAGGACCACTCCTTCTTGTGCTTGGCGGTGCTATATTTTTTCACGAACGGATCAGATCGTATGAACGTTGGGGTATCGCAATCACAATCTTTGGAACGCTTATCACTGCATTCTCACCATTTCTATTTGGCGGGCAAAAAGACTCTCTTGGTCCACTTGAGGGAAATCTCATCATGTTTATTGCGGTTGTTACAGACATGAGCGGAGCCTTACTCTCCAAGGAGGCGGTAAAGCGAAACATAAGTCCTGCGCTTCTGGCTCACATCCAATTTATTATCGGATTTGTGATTTTTGTACCGCTACTCCTTTTGCGACAATCTCCTGATGCTATATGGCAGACTATCATGTCTGCCCCATGGCAGGCACATATGGGGGTGCTGTTTATGGCGGTATTGTCCGGAACTGTCGCCTACACCATACGAAATATAGCGATCAAACGAATCGAAGTATCCGAGTCGGGATTGTTTACCTACTTACAACCATTATGGGCGGCGATTTTGGCGGTTATGTGGCTACATGAGCCAATTACTATGTCTTATATCATAGGAGGAATCATTATCGCTTTAGGAGTAGTAGTAGCTGAGTCTAAAGGGAATCGAAACAAAAAGAAAAAGTAATTTAGCCACGTTTCGCTTTCACCTGAGGTATGTTTGCGAGTTTATACAACTGCGCCCTCCAATTTCTGGGCGTAATACCGCGATGATCATGCACCAATGGCAATTCAGCAATAATTTTTTTACCACTCATAGATACGGTTCCCACTTCAGCTTGTAAAAGAATACCTTTAACGCCATTTCCCGAACGCAAAATTGAAGTGTAGTAGTTTATATGTTGTTCTGTTTTCATGTTTCATCCTTTACAAGGCATCTGTCCACCGTTTATCCATGGCATCAAAGTCATACTGTTCAGTCTCCACTCTTTTAGAAGTTAAAATACTCCGTAATCGATAAATAATACGTTTTAAAAGTAAAAACATATCTGCATTATTACTTCGGTTGAGGAGCTTGACCCTCACCACCCTTTGTTCGCTTGTCGTGCTCTTTCAAAAACGCATCCATATTTCTCTGAGTTCTTGAGCCAAAAAGCCAAAATAGCGGATTGCATCCACGGCCTTTAGAAGCTGGCTTAGGCTCAAATCCGTCAGATACAGGAAATTGCGATACTTCATTCTTTTCAGCACCCTTTTTCATAAACAAACCTCCATATAACGGCAGGAACAAATAATTACGATCTAAACTATATGCAATTCGTGGGATGTTTGCTTGACAATATCTGTCAGGATTATATCGTTTAGAATAAATTATGATATAATTCTGACAATCTGTATGAAAAATGCCTATTCTAACAGCCTATTTCCATTTCCAGAGGAGTTCTACAAACGACTCGCGAATCAAATCTACACCCCAATACAAATGGGTGAAAGTGTAGCACTCCTTCTACCTCCATTTTTTGGAAAAGACCATTTACTACATTATCTGCGAGAACGAACGTCGGATCGAGAACGTGTATTTGGAAAAGATCTGCCCAAATACTTTTGGCAGTACCCCATCATTCGATCAGCAGAAAATTATGAAACGAAAGAATGGATCGAACAGCTAAGCTATGCATTGCCGAGACACAGCAAAAAGTGCACTACCTTAGAAGACTTCTTTACCTTGTTGCAACAAACGCTTGACGAAGAGAATACCCACATAGTATTTGTGATAAACATTTCTGAAGAAATCAAGCTATCTGCACTCCAGCGTTTTTTTCATTTGGCAAATAAAACGCTGTATGCGTTGCCACACTCTATACACTTTATTCTCACCATGTACCAAAACTGGGATGAGGCAACATTCTCCCAATCTATAGTTCCATTCAACTCATTATTTCAACATGTCATCAAACCCTCTCACCGCACTGACGATGAAATTCGCCATTTTATACAGTATCGGTTGAATGTCTGGAATCACGAACTCACTCGAGAAGCTACTGACTTGATAGTAAAAGAAGCAGGAGGCATGCCATTGTTTGCAAAAGCCGCAGTTCGTATAGCGAAAAAGGAATCTATGACTACATTAAGCGAAATCCAAGGATTAGTTCGAACACATACAGAATATATAGAGAGAGTGAAATTATTCTGGTATTCATTGCGCACCGAGCAGCAAACGCTCCTTAAGCAAATAGCTTCAGGTAGTACCCCGTCTCAAAACCCCACACTTGACCAGCTTCTCCATATCGGCATCTTGCAAGAAAATAGTTTGACGGAAGACTATAGTATCTGTTCCAAATCACTTCATCGATTTCTTGCAGGTGAAAAAATTGTAAACATACAAGAAGTCGCTCAACTCGCCCATCTTTCCGCTCACGAACGAATGGTATTTTCCATGCTTTGCTCACCAATTGGACGCATTGTCCCACGTGATGAAATAGCAAAAACAATCTGGAGAAAAAACACAGAGCAACAATACTCTGATTGGGCTCTCGATAAAGTTATTTCTCGTATGCGACAAAAACTCGCTTCTATGAAAGATCATAACAAAATAATTCTTACAAGCAAAAAAAAGTCTGGAGTAGTTCTTTCCATACTATGACACACATAGAATCATTACCGCTCGATATACCATCACAAATAAACGAGGCCACAGGCACTTGGGAACAATTTGGAATATTGGGATATGAGGCGACAAAGTCACTTGTGAACCACGGTGCCAACCCATTTTTACGAGGGTCACGACTAACCCGAATGCTCATAGCTGAACCAAACAAAGGAAGATTTGATGAAATTCGAAGACTCGTAAGACACAGTCAACGCGTTGTCCCCTCACATCACTTTGGATCGGCTGCCGATCCAGACACCGAAAGACCCATAGACAATCAACTCGAATATAAGCTACCACTGCCACCCGAGCAATTTGCTCAGATCGTGCAGGGTTTAAAATCATCATTAGGAGTCCCTCATGACGGCAAAATACTTGATATTCCAAGTACTCCGCAACCAAATGCTTCCACAGCACTTCGAAATTCGTATGAAAGACTAAAGCCCAGACACCGCATCAATTGGACTGAAGGGATAATACCAGGCAGAAACATGCCCTACGTAGGTATCGAGTTCGAAACTGACTGGGTAGGGGCAGGAAGTCAACACATTACGAGAATCCCCCTCTCATATTGGCGCGTCTATCCTACAGGAAGAGATACAGACATGCGAAATCCAAGAAATTGTACAAATGTCGATGGACTTTGGGGCGCAATACAATCCAAAAACGGTGTTTTAACTGTTTTGGTACCCGAAAAACCCACGACCGTTCGTATTCCCGAATCAGCCATAGAACTACACGAAAAAAATATAACTAAAGGAGGCTTACAGGCTGCCATAAACATAGCAGATATGCTCACCAGAGGATTACGTATTGGCGCATCACTTGGCTTACCGTATACCCCAGAAGATACAATAATAGCCTCAAACTGGATGTCCCGCGCTACGCCAATTTTGCGAGAAACGCCACCAAGTAGTACGACCAGAAGGTACATCCAGACCAACATCCATGCAGCTCGTGAGTATAACGCACCTATCACAGAGGAGTTCATGAAGCAGGTAGATTTCACGGCTGTTATCAGCTAATGGACAGTTGTGTCGGTTTCTAGTATAATTAAAACTCTATGAAAGCAGCTATACATCCAAAATGGTACGCAGACGCACAAGTATCCTGTACATGTGGAAATGCGTTCACCGTAGGTGCCACCAAGGACAAAATCATGGTCGATATCTGCGCCAAGTGCCACCCATTCTACACGGGTGAAATGCGTTTCGTAGATACCATGGGTCGTGTAGAGCGCTTCCAAACCAAACAGAAACAATCTGCAGGATCTACGTACGTCTCTAAGAAAAAGAAAAAACAACTTCAGTCTAATGCTCCAGCTCAAAAGAGTCTCAAAGAGATGTTGATGGGTTCTAAGTAGATTAGACTCACCAAATCCTTCTTCTTTCCTATATCCTATGAAAACTGACATCGCTATCATGGAATTTCGCCAAGGTCCCGGTGGCGATGAAGCACGTATATGGGCAGCAGACCTGATGCGTATGTACACTCGGTATGCCAATATCTTGGGCTGGAAAGTAGAACAGCTCGATGATCTCGTCATTCGCATCAAAGGGGCAGAGGCGTTTACCAAACTCCAGTACGAAGCAGGAACCCATCGCGTCCAGCGTATCCCCACTACAGAGCGTCACGGACGTATTCACACATCGACTGCAACCATCGCGGTACTACCAGAAATTCCTGAAAATGAAATCTTGGTCCGTCCTGAAGATATCGAATGGGATTTCTACCGCGCTGGAGGCAAAGGTGGCCAAAACGTAAACAAAGTGTCCAGTGCAGTGCGGATCCGCCATACTCCATCAGGAATCGTTGTACAATGCCAGACAGAACGTGATCAATATCAAAATCGCCAAGTAGCTCTCGGCATGCTTCGTGCAAAACTATGGGAACGACAATTACTCGAGCGAGAACAGTCTATGAGCGAACAACGAAGCATCATAGGGCGTGGCATGCGAAGCGAAAAAATACGTACATATAACTATGCGCAAAATCGAGTGACCGATCACCGCATAAATAAATCATGGCATAACCTCGAAGATATAGTAGAAGGTAAAATGCAAAAAATATCCGAAGCAATGATGACTAGTTCATTTTAACCTCGAGCATACACTTTCAAGTGCGGCTCCACCTGTCTTCTAAAATCCTGTATATCCATACCCCTTGATATAGAAATCAAATTGGTACATTTGGGATCTAATCTGGCTATGACATGCTTAATTTGAACATCAAATCGCTCTGCTATGTTTACATGTGCGTGCACGTACAGTCCTTTATGGTACGGTCTATCGAGGAGTCGCATTTGTGAAATCTCTGTCTTCATCAATTTCGCATACGCATCGGTCATGGCTCGTTGTTCCCTGCCTGTAAGACGCATCCATGGAGCAAACACATTATTGGTGCCATATGCGAAATTTCTCAACGATTGTCGGACATTCAAATTTGTATTCAAACCCGTAAGGTTTATATAATCTGCCTGAAGTGGTAGATTTCCTCGTGACTCAGCAAACGACTGAAGCAACCACGAGCAAAACACATCTCTGGAGATTGGATCAAACGCTCTATAGGGTCGCATGTGAACAGACGATACCTCAAATGCTTCAGGTGGCAAGACCTGACGAAGGTCTTGTACTTTGGGCCGTCCAAACAATATATCCTTTAAAAATCCCATGAAGTGTAGTATAGGTGAAAGTGAATTCTGAAGCAAAAATCGATATTATTTTAGAAGTAACTCGATGGCCTTTGCAAGCTGGGCATCATTGGTAGCAGTCGAACTGTCGGTAAGGGCTACCGTAATATCTGGGGTTATACCTTTTTGACTAATAGAATCTCCCTGTGGCAATAACCATTTTCCAGTGGTTATATGAACACTAGAGCCGCCAGAGAGATCAAATGGTGTCTGCACTGTGCCTTTACCAAATGATTTCTCCCCCACTACAGTGGCTCGCTTATAATCACGAAGCGCTCCCGTCACGATCTCAGCAGCTGATGCACTCCCTTTATTTATCATGACAATCATAGGTATATCCAAAAGAGAGCCTGCACGATTTACTTTATATTCTTGCAACGATCCATCACTATTTTTCTGACTTACCACAACGCCACTTTTGATAAACTCACTAGCGACAAACACTGATCCTTCCAAGTATCCCCCTGGATTATTTCTCATGTCGAGAATAAACCCTGCGAGTTTGTTTGCATTATTTTTCTTATATGCCACGATTTCATTAACTGCTTTGATCCAATCGTTGTTCGTATTATCGCCAAAACGGGATAGCTGAATATATGCGATGGATTTGGGATCGTTTCTAAAGCTCGCCGCTTCTGTAGCAGAGGAAATTTCGGTAATTTGTGAGGGACTTTTGATCCAAGATACTACCGAAGGTATGGTTATTGTGGCTCGTTCTATCGCAATATCTACAGGCTTTGTCGCTGATTCGTGCAATATAGTCAAAGTAACTTTTGTGCCCTTGGGTCCGCGAATTTTGTTCACCGCATCCTGTACACTCCATCCCACGGTTTCATTACCATCTACTTTTAAAATAAAATCTTTCGGTTTAAGCCCTGCTTTTTCTGCAGGAGATCCACGAAGTGGAGATTCTATGATAACGTACCCGTCATTAAGGCCCAGCTGTGCACCAATACCCTCAAACGCGCCGCCGAGTTCTTCTTTGAAATCTTTGTTTTCTTTGGGAGGAAAAAATGATGTATACGGATCACCTACTGCGTTCACCATGCCGGTGATTGCTCCATACACGAGCTTTTGCATATCGATGGTATTGGGTTCTACATAGTAGTGAATTACTTTACTCCATACATCCCAAAACAACGCAAACTCCACATCTCCGACTGCAGCTGGAGCTTCAGTATTCACTACAATGCGTTTATCGGTACTTATACCAATAGAAGCTTTTCGTTCTCCAAGCCAATACCCAGCACCCCCGACGAGAAGTACAAAGGAAAAAATAAGAAGAAGCGAGCGTATTTTTGAGAACGGCAGAGTACTCATGAAAAATAGTATACCAAGTATTTGGAATTTACGCTCTTACCACAAATGGCAATAACGCAACGATGCGAGCTCGTTTGACCGCTTGTTCGAGTTTGCGCTGATGCTTAGCACATACGCCACTTCGGCTTCGGCCCAAAAACTTGCCGCGCTCTGTGATGTATTTGGATAACATTGCTACATCCTTATAATCTGGTACGGATTTGGCCGCACAGAAAGGACAGTTGGTTGGAACTGGTCGAAGTCTTTTAACAAATTTACCTTTTCTTTGCATAATAGTTTTTTAAATTAGAACGGTATATCGTCTGGATTCACATTTTCTGCTGGTGCAGATACTTTTACTTCTTCTGGCTCATCTTTTGTCGCTTTTTTTGTTGTCTTTGGAGCTGGTGTAGTAGCTTGAGCTTGTGGCTCTGCTGCAACTTGTGCCCCGTCTTCTGGTCGTTTAGAGTCTAACACGATCATGTCTTCTATGACTATCTCTGTCGTTGTGCGTTGTCCGCCATCTTGTGCGGTCCATGCACTGGTCCGAAGTCGTCCTTCTACATAGACTTTGCGACCCTTTGCAAGTAGCTGGCTACACAATTCTGCAAGCTTGTTCCACGCGACAACCCTGTGAAACTCTGTCTCTTCTTTTTTCTCTCCGCTGTCGGTAACCCATGCGCGATTTGTAGCTAATCCAATAGTACAAACTGCAGCCCCTGTCGGTGTGTACCGGAGCTCTGGATCCCGAGTCAGATTCCCAATCAATGTCACTTTGTTTAAACTTCTCGATGACATATATCCCCTCTTTTATTCTTTGACAATCAACATGTAACGCAAAATCTCATCATTTAGTCGTGTTTTCTTTTCGATGTCACCTACTTTGATCGCATCTGCAGAAAGCTCTGCTACCAAATAAGTAGCCATTTCTTGCTTTTTGATCTTGTATGCGAGTGCTTTTTTACCCAAAGAAGTGAGACTAGAAATTACAACATTATCTCCAAGAAGCTTGGAAAGATAGGTCTTTTGCTTTTTTTCGTCAGTGAGGTCCACATCTGGGTGAACCAACAACATAAACTCGTAAACTGCCTTCATAGGAATAAATAATACCATACGGAGGCTATCGTTGCCAAGAACGAGTTATATACTCCGTAAAACGGTTATGCTCCAATTTTGAATTCTACTACGTCCCCATCTTGCATGACATACTCTTTCCCTTCGCTTCTCGCCTTCCCTGCTTCGCGAGCCTTCTTCCAGCCACCAAGAGCGACAAAATCGTCAAATGCTACCGTGTCACATTTTATAAATTTCTTTTCAAAATCTGTGTGGATTACTCCTGCGGCTTGTGGTGCTATCATGCCCTTCTCAATCGTCCACGCACGAGACTCTAATTCACCTGTAGTTAAAAACGAAATAAGACCAAGTGTCTCATATGCTTTTTTGATGAGCAGATCTAAACCAGAAGATGTAACACCAAGTGATTTTAAATAGTCTTTTTGCTCTTCCTCGCTCATGGTCGCAAGTTCGGATTCTGTCTGGGCGCATATAAATACAATTGGTGCTATATCTGTCTCGGGTGGTGTGCCAAGTTGCGTCTCCGATACATTGCCTACGTACACAAATGGCTTCATAGTGAGAAGCTGTAATGGTCGGATAAGCTCTTGCTCGTCTGGATCGGTAAGCACCTCCAAAGCTTTTTTGCCCCCATCCATCGCCACTTTTAGTCGTTGAACAACATCATATCGAGCACGATCTTCTTTGGTGGCATTCATTTTCGGCTCACCTTGCTTATTTAACGTCTGCAAGTCTGCCAAAACGAGCTCAGTCTCTACTATATCTCGATCACGTTTGGCGTCTATGGTTCCTTCGGTATGAACGATGTTTGAATCAGGGAAAAATCGCAAAACGTTACAAATGATATTTACTTCACGAATATGGGCGAGAAATTTATTTCCCAATCCTTCGCCCTCGGATGCACCTTTTACCAATCCCGCTATATCAACAAACTCAACCGTTGCAGGTCGCAATGGTGGCAATTTTTCTAACTTATCTTCCAGTTTGGTAATTTCTGCCAATCGCGCCAACCGTTCATCTGGTACAGGCACAATCCCAACGTTTGGCTCTATGGTGGCAAACGGATAATTGGCGGCAAATGCAACCTGCTTTTTGAGCAGTGCATTAAACAATGTAGACTTTCCTGCATTTGGTAATCCAACGATTCCGATTTTAAGATTCATAATAAGGAATTATAGCATGCTGTGAGCCTGCTTCGAATGGTATAATGAACAACTATGCTCATTGCTGCCCAACATCTATCGAAAACTATTGGATCCAAAACACTGTTTACGGATTTGGATATCCATATAGGTCCCAAAGAAAAAGTAGCGCTCATCGGTCGCAATGGTGAAGGCAAATCTACCCTCATGAATATTTTGGGCGGGATAGATACAGATTTCCAAGGCGAAATAGTACGAAAAAAAAATCTTAGAACTATCCTCACACGCCAAGAGCATCTCACCGACAACAAAATGAGTGCATTGGAATACATATTGGACAGTGTGCCTCACTATACAGAATATGAAAAGGTATTGGCGGATTTTGAAAAAGGTCACCACGAAGATTTACACCTCTATACGACCGCGATGGAATACTTTTCAGAGAATGGGTACTACTATATAAAAGATCTCATCATGGCGACGCTTGCTGACTTTCAAATAGATAACGAAACGGCAAAAAATCCACTTGTGACGCTCTCCGGAGGAGAGAAGCGATTTGTAGAACTGGCTCGCATGATGTATTCCCAAGCAGAATTACTCCTGATCGATGAGCCTACCAATCACATGGATTATGTAGGTAAAGAACAATTTATCGCATGGATGAGCATGGTCGAAGAAGGCATCCTCGTCGTGACCCATGATCGTGATGTGTTAAGTAATGTAGACCGCATCATAGAGCTCAAAGACAAAACTATTTCATCATACAAAGGTAACTACGATGCATATCTCACCCAAAACACCGCACAAACGACAAATTCTGTCATCCTCTATCAAAACCAACTCAAAAAACTCAAAGAAGCTAAAGAGCGCGTCACATGGGGTCTCCAAATGCGAGCCAAAAGCAAAGCATGGAAGATCCGTTACGACCATTGGGTAAAAGATTATGAAAAAATAAAAGCCGAAACGGTCAAACCATCATTTTGGATAGATCAGGAATCCGTAGAAGGATTAGATAAGCGCGTCACTGACTCATATCACAAGTTTAAAGAAAAAAATGTAAATATAGCGATCCCCGTAAGCACCGATCGCATAAGCGAACTGGTCGCAGTGAAAGACTTATCGCTTGGCTATGATCATCCCCTCTTTACCGGAAAGGCGTTTAAAGTAGGAAGCGAAGATCGTGTATTTATAAAAGGGCGAAATGGTGCAGGAAAAAGTACACTCGTTCGCACCATCATGTCTCAGTATAAAGATGAAAAGCCCGCGGCCAAACTTTATGATGGCCAAATCAAAGTAGGTTCCATGACCAGAATCGGCGAATACGAACAGGAAATAAACTCACAATATCTCCCCCTCACTTTAGAAGTGGCCGTGCATAAAGTATATGAAGAGCACGATATCCCCGCAGATCGTGAGATGGTCATGACTACCCTATCTCGATATCTGTTTGACGCCAAAGTAGATAGCAAAATAAAAGTAGAAAATCTCTCTGGAGGGCAAAAGGCTCGATTTCAGCTCATAAAAATGTTCGCAAACAAGCCAAATCTCCTTATCTTAGACGAACCGACCAACCATTTAGACCTACCTTCTATAGAAGAACTAGAAAATGCACTACTTTCGTATACAGGTGGCATCCTCTACATATCACACGACTCAAGTTTCATCAAAAAGCTGGTTGGTGAGGTCATAGAAATATAGACATCATAGTTATCTTATTCTGACGCCTCATTTACCAAATCGAGTATTCTTAGTATAATAGCTATAGGCTATGCAAAACGAACTTCTATTGAGACTCGGACTAAGCTTCATCATCGGTGCGATCGTAGGACTCGAACGAGAATATCAACACGATGAAAAAGGATCAAAAGTGAAACGCGCCCACTCCATGGGTATCCGAACGTATGCGCTCATCTCTTTCTTGGGAGGACTCTGTGGATACTTCGCATCCATCGCAAATCCCCTGATGTGGTTTGTGGCAGGAATTACAGGGCTTATGATCGTAGCAAACTATACACTATCGAGCCTCAAAACTGGCAATTATGGCCCTACATCGGAATACGGCGCAGTTGCCACATTTTTTATCGGCACACTACTTTTTGTGCCTGCCTTTCCCCTTTCACTTATCTTTGCCACAACGCTCCTCGTTACGTTCTTGTTATCACGAAAAGAGGAAATCAAATCTATCACGTATAACTTGCATCGCGCTGAAACAAATGCGTTTGTGATGTACGGCGTTATCGCCCTCGTCATACTTCCGTTCTTACCAAACACATGGATACGCGTTGGTGATCTGTCGCTTTTTGTACAACTGGCTACAGCATACAATATGCCCATCGCCCAATTTGCATCTATAGAATTGCTCAATCCTTATAGACTTTGGCTTGTGGTAACGCTCATCACGGGAATTGATTTACTTGGCTACCTGCTCCAGAAAATACTTGGAGGTCAAAAAGGTTGGTTACTGGCTGCAATAACAGGTGGATTTATATCCTCTACAGCCTCTACGCTTGCTCTGGCCCAACGAAGTAAAAAAACATCGCGCCCTATAGCGTTGGTCACAGCAGCGATTCTAGCAAACACCACAAGCTTCATTCAAATGATGTTACTGGTACTACCCCTTAATGCTACATTTTTCACATACAGCTCACTTTTTTTTGCAGTACTTTTAGCAACTGGCGTAGTCGTCAGCATAATACTTAATCTGAGAGCTCGCGAAGGATCCCAACCAATCCCTAGCGGAACCTCTGTATTTTCACTTCATTCTGCACTCAAATTTGCACTGATCTTTAGCTTGATACGTTCTGGTTCTCAGGTAGCCAGACAGGTATTTGGAGAAAGTGGTGTCATCATAACAAGTGCATTTGGCGCAATTGCTGGTATGGATGCCATCGTTATCACGATAGCGGATATGGCAGGTAAATCACTCACATTTTCTAATGCGCTTATAGCGCTGGTTGTCGCAAATACAGTAAATCTTGGAACTAAAATTCTCTATGCCAAAACAAATGGGTCACCTGCATTTTTTCAATTATTTGCTATATCAATTAGCGTTATAATAGTTGCAAGCATCGCTACATTATTGGGAATATTCTAAACACATGACTTTGCAAACATTTATAAATCTCCCACCACAACTTTCCGAAGCAACGGCCGCCATTGTCGCCGATACTAACCCAAAAGACGTAAACACGCACGCCAAAAATCTGCATGGTCGCTACATGGCTCCTGAGCGTCGTGAGAAATCCCCACTCCTTCGAAACACGAAAGATATGCTGGCATACCTTTCCTTGCGCTTCCCAGCTACCTACGCCCAAATCACCAGCGCGCTATTGCAGATACAGGAACGTATCCCAAACTGGCAACCCAAGACCATGCTCGATCTAGGGTGCGGTCCAGCCACTGGAATACATGCTGCCAAATCAGTCTGGCCCACCATCGCGCGTGCTACCGCCATAGATCAAGAGAGTTATTTCCTCACCCTTGGCAGAGAACTCATGCATGGTTCAAAACTTGATATAGAAGTAAATTGGATCCAACAATCGGTATCACGTTGGAGCGAGACTGCTGATGACGAAACGTATGATCTTGTCATAGTATCCAGCGTCATAAACGAGCTCTCGGGCGAGACAAAAAATAAACTGCTCGATGTTCTTACACGCATGAAAGTCGGCGTCGTTATATTACTCGAGCCCGGCACACAGCATGGATTTGAAATCATACAATCATGCGCAGAACGTGTAGCCCGCGATAGCAAACTCATCGCCCCTTTTATCGATAACACATTTATAAAAAGCGAAAGCTACTGGATCCATTTTTCCCAGCGATTTACTAGACCAGAGTTTCAGCGTAAAGTTCGCCAAGCCATGCGTGAAGGAGATGAAAAAGCGTCTGACTGGGAAGATAGCAAGTACAGCTATGTCGCATTCGGCGACGCAAACATTGAACACACGCCATATGCGGTAACCATAGGATCCGTCGAACGATATCATGGATACCTGATAATCCCCTTATTAACAGCCAAAGGTATAGAAAAAGTGAAAGTTATGAAACGTCACAAAGAGCAGTATAGATTCGGAAAAAACCTAGCATGGGGAGAAACCATAGACGATCCAAAACTACTTTTGTTTCAACAGGGATAAATCCGCATTTTTTCTGATGTATTAGATCAACCGCCCGATAGAAGAGCGTCTCACTTTTCGCGTTTCTTTCTTTTTCTCTTGTCTTCCCTGACGCCGTTCCTTTTGATCGTGCTTTTTCTTCTTGCCATTTACACGCCTTGGTTTCATTTCGATGATTGGAGTATCAGTCAAAAAACGAGGGAGAGATCTCGCTTTCCGCACACGAAAATATTCTCCATGAGTTCGAAAACCCTCAGCTTTAATCGTAAGTTTTTCTTGAAGTTGCACAGCCATAGAATATGTTTATAATACCAAAAGTGCTATATTTTGGATATGCCAGAAGGATTAGACAGACTAGCTCAAACTCTGCTATCGTTACTTGATCGCAAACCAAAAAAGCCTCAAGTAGAAATTCCCAGACCAGCAACCCAAGAAAAAGTTGAATGGATTGCGCCCCCTCCCGAAAAAAAGCTCACGAGACTTCAGAAAATCGTGCAAGGAAATACCGAAAGAGCTCAAAAAGATATACGCCCACTGGCTATCCTGACCCCCCGACAAATAGTCCAAGTAGCGGAGCGTAAAGGGCGCAAACTCTCACTTGCTGATGCTAGAAAGGTGAAAGAATCTGCGGGTGACCATACAGCTGACCAAGTGGAGATGGTGATGTATTCCCACGGATTTTTTGATTCCTAGACCACTTCCTCGAGGAAATATTCAATTGCAGCGCCACGTCTCCGCGTATGCCCTTTATGTTCGTCAGCTGGAATTGGGTTTATCTCAACAGCTTTCCATGTGATCCCTTTATGCTTGATTTTGTGTCCATCAGGAATGCTATCAAGCTTCTCCATTATGCGTTTCATACGCTGCGATGGATTTTTTAAATGTACGTGCACCGTAGCTAGCCGAATAGAAGCTGCACTCTCCACTTCTACACCAGCAGCCCTAAGCATTTCGGTGCCCGTGGCTTCATATGATTTAACATGAATTCCTTGTCTTGTCATAACTCAGATTATACCAATATACACTATAGGATACAAATTTGGTATAATATACAATTCAAAATCATATTATGCCTAGATGCGAACAATATCCTATCATCATCCACCCGTACCCACTAGCTCCTCGGGAACTTCGAGACCGATGGGGCTTTTGGAGTGGAAACGGAAACTCCAGAACCATAAATTGGTTCCCCGGAAACGCCGCGCTAGACGACGCATCGTTTTTGGATGATCCTGAGCGATATCCCGACGAAGCAGAACTCGTGCTTTGCGGACAAATGGCCGATGGATGTGTGAAATTTATGCTCAACGCTATCGCGGGTCACCCACGAGTACGAAGCGGTAGACTTCATGTAGTCGTAGATCGGGCAGGCACCATGGAACGCGAAAGTGGAGAAATTGATCGGGTCGTCACTCGGATAAACCGCGAACGACAAGTAAAATTTGAAATCGCCTAAAAAAATCCCCACTAGTGTGCATACATCTGCAAAGCAGCGTACACGCCCTAGTGGGAATACCCCTATTTGAACATGATATATATCAGCAGTAACGTCGAGAGAATAAATGCCATAAGCACCGATAAAATATAATGATAAATCGTGCTTACGAAATTATTCTCATGACCTTGCCCGAACCATCGTACGGCGACCCCTAAAGCCCATACAAAAAATAATTCACTTGGTTCAAGCACAACTCGCCAGTAAAGCAACGCAATTGTGATCAAAACCATAACCACGACTGTAGCAATACTTCGATTTGCAAGAGATTCAGATTGAATCGTGCGCGTGATGATTCTCCAAAACATGTTCAATCGCCAAAAAAACCAGTCAATCGGCCACCCTAATGCTTGTGCTAAACTTGCTCCCCAACTGTACTTACTATCCTTCTTCGATCTAGAACCGTGTTTCATTTCTTCCTCCATCAAACAAAAATATTTACGAGCAATATGAACAGAGTTCGAAACTCAACTCATAACGCTCGTAAATATCGGTGGCAACAATAGATGGTAAAGGGCGATATTTTCGCAATTCAATGACGCAGATGCATATATCTACGATTAAACGGCGAAACGATATTATACAAAATAGTTGAGTAATTTACAACTATAGGCCACATCTTAAGAAGCAGAATATCCTTGATAATTTGACTCCACCAGATAAAACACCTAGAATGCGCCCAATGCTAGAAAGTCGCTTCAAAGACTATACTCTACATAAACCCAACATACGACGTGGATACGTGGATTCCTCAAATGATGATGCATTTGAAAAAAGCATCATAACTGCAGTCAGAGAAAAAGCTCCAAAACCCCTAATCGCCGTAGATATGAGTAACATCAGGCATATGTCCTCTGCTGGCCACAGAGTGCTACTTATGGCCTCTAAAGAAGCAACCAAAACAGGTGGAAAAATTATTTTAGCAAATGTAAACGATCACATTTGGGAAAAAATGGAATTATCTGGCTTTACCACAATCTTTGAAAGAACCACGCTACTCCCTCTTCACAGACGCACATAAATATCTCGAGATAGATTTGTTATACTCAATCCATATGGTTGACGACGAACCAGCGCTACCTTCTACAGACGATGAATTATTTGAAGCAAAGAAAAAAGCTCTTACCGGCCGCGGTGGTAGATCTGCCGTGAAAAAAACTTTCAGATCCACAGACATGGAAGCTTTTCAGGCAGCTCTAAAAGAAAAACCCGACATGACATGGCTTGAGTATTTCGCTTCATTGATTCCCAAGAAAAAGTAACCTCACCACTTATATACTTATGTCATAAATAGATCTGAAGTTAAATTCAGATACAATTTATTTCTCGTCTTTGAAGAAGTTGTAGTAAAGCACGGGGACGATGAAGAGCTTGAGTGCGCCAGTGAATAGAAGTCCTGCAATAATAGCCCCTCCCAATCCCCTCCAGAATGGATCAGAGATTGTGATAGGGATTAAGGCCACAATGGTAGCAAGTGACGTCAGAAGCACAGGCTCTAGCCTACTAGAGCACGCATCGGCGATAGAATCATGCAGATTCATACCATGATGCCTGTTTTCATTTATCTTTTCCATGACGACAATAGCATGGCGCATGACGATACCAAATAGTGCGAGCACGCCGATGAGTGCCGCAAATGAGAGTGGTGTGCGGATAAGCGCAAAAATATAAAACACTCCCGCCACAGAAATCGGAATCATAAGCATAGCGATAAACGCTTGACGGAATGATCCGAATTCTATAACCATCGTGACCAAGATCAGGAGGAACGCGAGTCCCATGGCGTTTAGGATAGATGCTACAGACTTTTCGTTTTCTTCGTTTACTCCACCTGTCTTCCACTCATATCCATCTGGAAGTGTAAGTGAATCTGCGTATTTGAGTAGCTGTGCGTTTTTCTCAGGAATGTTTACTCCTGCTGTAACCCCGCCAAATATACTAATGGTACGTTTCTCGTTTTCGCGAGTGATAACTGTAGGGTTGGTCTCTAACTTAAAAGTGCCAAGTGTAGAAAGCGGTACAGATCCCCCGTCGCGACCATTGAGAGCAATTTCGATAGTCGAAAGAGATTCGATTGGCTTGGTATCGTAATCGTTGGTGCGGAATATGATGTCTTGTTCGTCTTTTCCGAACCGTATACTGTCGAGCGTAAAGCCGCTCGCATATGTGCGCAGTGCAAGTGCCACCTGATCCACGGATAATCCTTGTGCCACAATTTTTGCTCGATCAGGTACAAACACTACTTTACTCGTACCGCTTTTTATAGATTTATCGACATTTACCACGCCATCAGATTTTTTTAGAAATGCGATAATTTTATCTGCGTACTCATCAAGCGTTCCCAGTTCATCACCGAGGAGCTGTATCTGCACATCTGCTCCAGCTGGAGGTCCACCAGAAAGTTCTACGACCGAAAGCGTCCCTGCACTGTATCCAGCAAATTTAGCACGAACTTTTTCTGCTATATCGCCACTGGTCAGCTTCCTATCCTCGTGTTTGGTCAGATGTAATGTGTAAAGAATTGCATCAGGGTCTGCTTGACGAGATCCCGTCGAGAGAAATACATATCCTACTTCAGCAACCAAGAAATCTAATTCTGGCGTACCTTTCAGCTCATTACCGAGCCGGATCGTTTCTGCGGTGACCAGTGCATTATTGGTACCACTGGGAAGATCTACTCCAACATAAAGCAAGTCTTGATTGTCTTTAGGAAAAAATTCATTCTTTACCAGTCCTAATGGCAACAACATATATGCCACGATGGTAAATATCGCAATCGCCCATACGGTTTGTTTGCGCGCCTTTTCTGATCGCAAAATACCTTCGATCACCTTGCGATACCCGTTACTTAATCCCTCTACGTTTATAAGTCCATGCTCTGAAATAGTTCCCGCGCGATTTACGAATCGTGCTAATTTTTTATTGCGCCTGAGATACACATTCCAGCTTTGTGCCAACAATTTTCTCGTACGATATCCGATGATGAGCGCGACTACCGCTGCGGCAAGAATTGGCAAAAGCAAAACATTTTTGGGTGCAGTAGATACAAACAAGCCCACATATGCCAATACCCCGATGAACGTAAACATTGACTTCACCCGTTTCGGAAATTCGGGTTTGAGCAAAATAATCATGAGGGGAATCGTGATAAACGTAGAGATCACCGTAGAGAGAATCATGGTTGTAGTCACCACGATTGGAATTGATTTTATAAACTCACCGATGATTCCCGTCGCCAAAAGCAATGGTACAAATCCCCAGACAGTCGTGATAGCGGAGGACCAAAGTGGGGTGATAAAATCTCGCCATACCATGACCCCAGTCTCAAACGGCGTAAACTTGCCTGTCTTGTAATAACGCGTCATAGCAGCTACCACCACAATCGTGTCATCTATAAGAATTCCAAGGGTCAGAAGTAACGAAAACACGGTCAAAAAGTTTAATGTAAGCCCCATCGCACTCATGACGGCAAACGTACCAAGGAATGTAAGTGGCACGGTAACATTTGAGATGATCCCCTGTCGCAATCCCAAAAAGATAAGAAGCAATATAAACACGAGAACGCTTGTGTTGGAAAACTCGGTATACAAATCTCCAAATTGTTTGTCGATAAGATCAGACGTGTTCTCTATGGAGTAAAGGGTAAACCTACCATCATATTTGGCGACAAAATCGCGGACAACTGGCTCTACTGCTTTGAACGATTTATTTATATCCGCGTTTTTGTTTTTGAACACAAAAAACTGTACCGCGCGTCTCGTCGGGTTTTTGGGATCGGTGATAAATGTGTGGGTCTGCCCTGCTTTGGATCTTTCAGAGACGTTTGCTATATCGGATAGGCGCAGGATTGCATCGCCATTTTTTATCTCCAAATTTCGTATATCCTCTATAGAATTTATCTGACGATTGATCGTGAGAGAAAACACAGAAGCAGAAGAGTTTACGAGTCCCGCAGGAAACGATTTGGCAGCAGATTGCAACATGCCCGATATCTGCAGTGGACTTATGTTGTATTCCCGTGCTCTCGCTTGGTCCACCACCACTTCCACAACTTGCTCATCTAACCCTGATGTATCTACATGATCCACAGTCGCTACCTGCTCTACTTTCGCTTCCAATTCTTTGGAAAAGCGCATAAGAGAAGCGGTATCTGCATTGGTGGATATAGCAAAAGTCCAAAACGGCTGATTTTCGAAATCTACAGAGATGACGTTGGGATTCATCGCATCATCAGGAAGTGTGGAGAGTCGATCTACCAGTGCCTGTACATCGCTTTCTGCGTCTTTTACCTCTCGGCTGGATACAAACTGCAATGTGATGACCGACACGCTCTCTCGAGATTGCGAGTTCATCGTATCTATGCCTTCTACCCCTTTGAGTTGCTTCTCCAGCGGTATGGTGAGTAACTGCTCAACATCGTCTGGACTAGCCCCTGGAAGAACGGTGGAGACCACTACAATCGGAATTTTTATCTCAGGATTTAATCGTCTCGGAATGGTGGCAAACGCGACTACTCCCACTAGAATCGTCATGAGAATGAGTAAAATCGGAACACGCACATTGGAGAGATACTTCGCTTGGAAACTAGATAGAAGCGATTTGTCGAATTTCAGGGTGCCGAGGTATGATGCAACCTTGGTTTTCATTTTGCGTTCCCCGTCACTTTATCTCCTGCGATGACATTGCGATTTACAATAACTTTATCATTTGCAGATAGTCCCTTTTTCACTTCAACAAAACTTCCGTAGACATTGCCCAGCTCCAGCGTCAAACTTTCTGCCTTGCCGTTTCGCTCAACATACACGTAGCTTGCGTCTTTCGTCTGATACACACTATCGATCGGAATATACGGTGCCGCTGCGGTTGTGTTCATGTACCCTATCGGCAATTCCACGGTGACATATCCGGAATTTGTGGTTCCATCCGCATACTCTGAAGGAATCGCAAAATACACGGCATACAGTGATCCACTCACCGCTTGCGTCGATACGTACATAGGTTTAGCGGTAAACGAAGTGGTGCTATTTATGCGAATGGTACTATCTTCGAGCTTCGACACAGATCGTGCCACATCCCCAGATACATACGCTACAGCGACCGTGGGCTTTGTGGCTTGATCTCCGGAGATTTGCACAAGGGGTGCTCCTGGATTTACCGCTTCTCCCACATTTACAAATATACGTTCCACTTTGCCTGCAAACGGGGTCACTGGATACATCATCCCCTCAACCACTTGTGCAATCTGTAGCTGAATTCGTGATATTTCCAAACTCATGGCTATCATTTTTTCTTGTAGATCTAGCGAACGAGTCGCAGTGTCGCGACCAAGATCGGAAAGGATCGCAGCAGTCGTACCATCCGGCGATGTAAGTTGGGCCAAAGCCAATCCTTGTTTGGCACCATTGAGCCCCGCCAAAAATTGTGACTTTAGCTGCTTGGTAGACAAAATCATGGCATCGTTGGCTCCCCCAACATTGGTGCTTTCCAAATATGCGATAGAGCTATCTATACCAGCTACTATTTCCGCATTTAGATTGACGAGATCTTGAGTGGCAGTTATCGACTGATAGGTAATCTGTCGCATTTGATCTGCGTTGGTATCTGCTTTTTGGGCAAGCTCTCGCTGACTGCCGATAATGTCTTTTTGGATTTGCTGAGTATCGAGCGCGTTTTGATATTGTGTTTGGGCGAGCTGTCGACCCAGTGATGCGGTATTTCCACCCTGATAATTACTAGATAATCCCAATACATTCTGCCCACGACCTATCGTCTGACCAAGCGTGGCATTAATATAGGAAACAATCCCTGGAGTTTGCGCAGAAATTGTGATTACTCCTGATTTTTCCACTTTTGCCAATACATTCATACGAGGCGCAGATCCTACAGAGTAAAGTTGTACCTGCTTTACCTGTACTACATCTTTTTTGGTTGCTACTTTTGGCGCACCCACTACATTACTAATCACTATGAGAAGCACAAGAATTGCTATAGCGATATAGAAACTTTTGTTGGGATTGCGATCAACGTACTTAGTCACCTTTTTGCCGCGTGCAGAGAGAAACTTTTGAAGTTTTTTGATATGAATTTGAATTTTTGCAATAAATGCGCGAATAGCTTTCATAAAATATAATATTGAGCAGAGTGCGCATTATAACCTTTTGAGTTGCTATAATCAAACAAAGTAAATACAATAAACACACATAAGATAGATAATATTTAGAGAATATGAGAAATTTCACCCCAGCAAACTACACTCGTGAAGCATCTATTATAAAAAAATATTCTGGGAAGTTACGTGAAGAATTTCTTCAGCCTGATCGTTTGTCTTTTGCCCGAAGTTGGAAAGTGGCACCTGACACATATAACCGACTGGTGGAGGAAGTGTTAGGTATGAATGAGCACACCATTTCTATAGCCATGAGGAGATATAGCGCAACCAGTCGGGAAAAGAAAATGGGAGCACTAGAGGTAAAACGACAACTATTACTGCGTATACAGGATTACGCAAATGGAAACATAGATATAGAAACAGGTCAGGCTACTACAAATCGAGATATCTCCAGAAGATAAGTCCTCAATACAAGATCCTGCCTATCCCGTTCGAGTTGTTCTCCGTGCATGACGCTTACGAAGCAATACAAGTACCGCATCTTTTTCGCCGCGAGTAGCTAAAATATCTCCTAAATCGACATTTAATTCACTAGAAATTCGAGTCAGATATGCCCCACTGGTGCCATTTTGATCTCCGAAGACTTTTGAGTACTTCGCGATCAATTCTTTAAGTTGCTCTAACGCAAAATCCTGCAATTCCTTATCCCCATGTTTCAGTTGCCAAACAGTTGCCGAAGCACCCATGCGAATATTTGCTTCATCCTGCGCTACGTTATCCAAATACGTACTCTGAGATCTCGCTGATGCGCCAATGGAAGCTTCTTTGCGTAGCGATCTACCGCGTTGTGTGAGTGGTCTGCGAAAATCTGGCATGCTCCACATTATACCAAGAGGCGCAAAACCATCGTAATTATTCTTCTCTATTTACGCTCGCCCAATCGTCTTCCCCGTGTCCTGATGCGAGAGATTTTTTGTAGACTTCTAGCACATCATCGAGAAGTGGTACAGCTAAATCTCCTGCATATTCTTTGGCATAGGTGAGGTCTTTCACTATCCACTCTATAGAAAAGGTTACCGGATCTGTATCTTTGAAATATCTATTTTTTGCAATTTCCGTAATCACTCCCCCCGGTCTTTCTGCAAGGGCGGCCGCCACAGTCTCTAAATCCATATTATGTGCTTTCGCCATTTTCATAGCGGTACCAAAACCCACGATATGAAGGGCTTGCATGTAGTTCAATATAAGTTTGTATCGCATGCCCTTCCCAGCATGCCCAAAGTAAAATACTTTTTTTGCTATCGCATCAAATACAGGCTGGAGTGATTTAATAACTGTTGCATCTCCGCCACAAAGCAACATAAGTGCTCCTGATTCTGCACCAACACGTCCTCCCGTCATGGGAATATCACAAAAAATGACTCCTTTGTCACGACAAATACTTGCAAGCTCGTCGATCCAGCGCACAGAAAGCGTCGCTGACGCGATAATCACCTTGTCTGCACCTGCACCAGCCAGAATCCCTTCCTCTCCTGCCCATACAGCACGAGATGATTCATCGTTTGCCGTCACTTCAAAAATTATATCTGCATGTTCTGCGACTTCTCGCGGAGAAGCGCAACTCACTGCGCCATGTGCCACCTGTGCGCTTACTGCCTTTGCAGAGCGGTTCCACACATACACAGTAAATCCTTTTTTCAAAAAATTTGCAGCCATACCACTGCCCATGATGCCAAGTCCTACAATTCCTATAGTTTTCATAAATTATTATTTGATCTTTTCCAACAACTCCGATGTTTGCCCGCCGTTCCATACTGCAACCTTTTCACCTTTTGCATCTATCTGGACGAACGTGTGTTGGTATGTAACCGCATATTTTTTTGCCAGATCTTTTTCCTCACTATCTGTGTCCGGATCATTGTAGTTCACCCGAAGTACCGTCAGGTCTGTTGGAAATTTATTTTGGTTTGCAACGAAATCTGCGTCCGCTGGTCTACAGGTCGGACACCATGATGCGTAAAAAAACAATACTCGTCTGCCTGAAGCTGCGACATTAAATGCACTTGTCGTATATGGCACATACCTCGAGCTAGACTTGGTATCTGTAACAGACTCATTGGTGGGAATAGGGGTTATACTTTTTGCCAAATCAATTCCTTGTACAGATACAACTTGGCTACTTCCCGATTGTAGAGATTGATATACATAAAATCCCACACCCAAAAACAAAAGGACACCAAATACTGCAAGAATAGATTTGTTCATAAATTCTCCTTTCGGCTTTACAAAACAGGCTATAAATTATTCTATCAAAGAATACTACGGAATAGGTAAGGAAAGCATGTGGGGTTCAATAAAACAATCTACGAGGCACAATCGGTTTAACCATAAATCTTCCTGAGGCCAAACGCACATCAGCGCCATAATACACTATGGTGATTTCATGAGTTCTATCGTCCATATGAATACTACCAAATCGTCCACGTCGAGCGATGACGATCTCACTAGCTGCGATTGTATCTTTTTTTCCTAAAATTTGCGCTCCTTCAAACGAACTTCGCCAATTTCCTACCGTTCTTGTGGCAGGCATATTTCCATTTTTTTCGACCACCGCACCAAACCAATTTGCCTCCTCAGCGGTTGGATGCACCATAATGGGACTCCGTCCAACAGGTTCGTACATACGAACACGATTAGCCTGTGCGGGATTTAACAGCACAGAAGCGAGTTCCTTAAGCCCTGTCTGAATAATAAGTGTAGTATTTGCTGCCATAATCCCAATGTGAGATCACGTAATTTCCTCGAGTGTATTCCTCTATCTCTCAAAATGCAATATAGATTACAAAAAGTTGCATTACCCGACCGTTTTACCTATGCTTACTAGTAATGTTGTTCTTCGTGCAATAAGGGAGGCCACTATGAAACACGTCTTGATGATCGAGGATGATGTCACACTCCAAAACATGTACAAGGATGCGTTTGATACCCAAAACTTCGTTATCACAACAGTAAACACAGGCAAAGCAGGTCTCACAAAAATTAGAGAAATTCCGGCACCAGATCTGGTGATTTTGGATATCATGCTTCCCGAAGGCATGAACGGATTTGATGTACTACAAGAAATCAAAAAAGATCCTAAAACATCTACTATTCCAGTCCTGATCATGACCAATCTGGATACAGAACAAAAAACTGCTATGGAGTTAGGAGCTAGCGGATATCTGGTAAAAGCCAATACATCGATCGATGTTGCAATAGAAAAAATAAATACACTATTAGGACAATAGTCGCGTTATTGCGAGAGATGCTTTTTGTAAAAATCAACCGTGCGCATCATAGCCATGCCAAAGTTTACTCCAGAAATATTATGCCCACCACTCGGATACTCGTATAGCTCATGAATAACGGATGTTTCTTCCAACAATTTTGCTAGGTTCCTACTGTACTCTACGCTCACAACATCATCATCCACTGCATGGTGAATATCGACAGCACCTTTTAAATCGCTCAGATAGCCTGTGATAGCAACCTGTTTCCAGAATACACTGGATTGGGTGAAGTCACCGTGAGTCTGGCGCAATAATTCTCGTCTCTTCGATCTATTTGCGATTGTTGATGGAGGTCTGTAGCTTTGATCAGAGATTCTATATTCAATTAAATCTTGATACGTATATCCAGCGCCTGCCCAAACCACGACAGCTGGGATAGTAGGCATGGAAGCAAATGCTCTCATGACAACGTTTCCTGCCATACTATGTCCCCATAGGCCGATTTTATCGGACAATACAAAATCAGAACTCGCAAGCGCCGCTCTAGCGTTGAGCGTATCGATAACATAATCAGAGCTATAATAGGCGCCACCTGCTTCTCCCTCACTATTTCCATGCCCTCTCAAATCAATTTTTAGAACGACAAACCCATTTCGTGCAAGATAATCTACATACTCTACATACTTTTCTGTCGTCACATATAACGTGGGCGGGATATACCCATGCACAAATACAATTGCAGGATGTTTACTTGCATCACCACGGGGAATAGTGAGCATTGCATTTATTTTGAGACCATCTGATGTATAAGAAGTTGTATACGCAGAGTATGTATCACGATCGTACAGTTTCGTGCGCTCACCCAGCGCACTCTCATAAGTACGCGATCGCAAGTGTGGAATCGTAAGCTCAGCCAGTGGCATGGGGGTTGGTGTGGAGGTATTGGTAATGTCAGGTATAAAGTTTTGTATGCGTTGTCGATTGACGGCAAATCCTGCAACCCCAAGCACTACGACTAACCCTATAATAACAGCGACAAATTTAGTCATTATAAAATTATATACGAAGAGTATCAGAAATTTCACGAGGAATTGATTTACACAACACCCGATAACTCGGCAAGCAATGCAAGCGCTTCCTTGGCATTTGCCGTTTCCATAAAGCGTTGACGAGCTTCTGACGCTCCACCAAATCCAGAGACATAAATTTTGAAGAATTTCTTAAGTAATGCAAAGCTTTTGCGATTTCCCCACTCGGCATCAAACATTGTTATATGTTTTTCCATAATAGAAAATAACTCTTGTGTCGTCCCAACATGCGGATTGTCTGATTTATCAAAACACCAAAGATTATTAAAAATGCCACGACCTATCATCACACCATCTACGCCAAACTCTTTGGCTTTTTCCCTAGCATCTCGTGCATCCTTCACGTCTCCATTGCCAATTATTTTCGTCTGTAACTTCATGCGATCTCGAATCACAACTACTTTTGCAATCTCATCCCAATGTGCTGGGACTTTTGACATCTCTGCTGCTGTCCTACCATGAACAGTAAGTGCATCAAGTCCTTGCGCCAACAATAAACTGACCCATTCTTCAGTCACAATCTTTCGAACTCCTATACGAGTCTTAACGCTCACTGGCAAGCTACCTGCTCCTTTTTTCACTGCTGCAATCACCGCTATTGCCACATCTGGAGTCTCTATCATGGCTGCTCCACAGGCATTTTTCATAACCGTGCGTTCAGGGCAGCCCATGTTTATATCAATCCCTGCAAATCCCATCTTGGACAGATCAACGGCAGTCTTGTACATATGCTCTGGATTTTTTCCCCAAATTTGCGCTATCAGAGGTTGTTCAATAGGTGTATATCGGAAATTTTCCGCAACCGAATCACGCCCGACAGAACAATAACCATCGGAGTTCGTAAATTCTGTAAAAAATAAATCAGGGCGAGCACAGGATGCCACAATACGTCGGAACACGGTGTCAGTAACTCCTTCAAGTGGTGCGAGAACAAGAAATGGCGCTGGAAGCTTCTGCCAGATAGATTGCATCAGGCTATTATCCCACAATTATCGTTATTGTTCTTCTGGTGGTGGTGGCTGCTCAAGATCTTCTCCGGGTTTAAGCCATTGGACATAGGAACATCCAGTCGCAACTTTTTTATCGCGATCCCATCCTGAAGTAGAACATTTCTTCATACGTTTACCCGAAGCCGTTGTATACAAAACAAGTGTCGATCCGCATTCTGGGCATTCTTCTTCCAGTGGGACGGTTGTACCGTTTATCCATTCGACATAGTCACATCCTGTAGCTTTTTTGGCAACTTTATCCCAACCCCCCGTGCTACATTTTTTCATCTTTTTGCCAAATCGTGTCACGACCATCATGAGTGGATTGCCACATTTGGGGCATTTCTCATCGAGTGTCTCTGGTTCGACTTCTAGCCATTTCACATAATCACATCCCTCATTCTTTTTCGTTTCTTTGTTCCAATGGCCCGTACTACAACGGATAAGTTTTTTTCCTGTTGCTGTCGTTTGCACGTCAGTCAATGGATTACCACACTTCGGACAATTTTTGGACACTTGATCACTCATATATTTTTCTCCTTATAGAAACACCATTATGACAGGACAAAATCTTTTTACGCAATAAGGAAACTACAAATCCTTTCTTCGAAATGCAGAGAAACTTCCCGTGTGAGCATATAATTCATAGTTTATGTCCTGTCGCAATTCTTCGGTGACCGAAATCTGTTCTGCAAGACTTGGCCAAGCAGCTTTATCATCAAGTTTTACGACTACATAATCTGCTTCGCGGGCTCGAACTGGAAAATTATATAACTCTCGCCTTTGTGATACTTGAGCACCCAAATTATTTGTTATAGAAACAGAATATTTGGTATCAATATTTTCCAGAACATATTTCATGGTCGTATATCCTGCTGGCTCTCGAAAATAATACCAAGAAAGTGAATGCACTCCTTTGGGTAACACTCCCCAAACATAGGACGACAGAAGCGTTGTCACAACAAGCACACAAATCGCAATTTGTGTAAAGATATGCTTTTTCTTTTTTGCTAGACGGATTATGACCGCTAAACCTTCAATACTGGTAATAAAAATAAACGGGGTTACTACACTGTTGTACTGATAATCTATACTTCGCATAAACTGATTACTACTGAGCAAACTTAGACCAAAATCGACACTGCCAAATAGCAACTTCCATGGTGCAAATATAGATAAAAATCCCACTGGTACAAATCGTTGAAACAAATACCAAGCCCGATCAGGGGCAAGCACTGTTTGAAAAAGTAATTGCGGATCACCAAGCATTGACACAAGGATGGAATCCATATCCCCACCAAAGTCTGATAAATATTTCAATGCAAAATGTTGATTAGCCGTAGCATGCGCCGGTATAACTTTCCAAAATAAAAGATAAAACACAACCAGACTCACACCAGCAGTGACCCCTCCTAACGCAATCTTCTTTTTCCAAATTGCTATATATATTCCCATCATAGCTACCACAATCCAGATCTGTTCTTTGCAAATTGCAGAAAGTAGGGCAAACAGCACAAATCTTCCCCATTTCTGGGTATCCATATACCAGTACGCAAATAATAAAAATGACGTGGCTAGGGTGACCGCATGGAAGTCATACATAAGTGCTCGCTCCATGGGTGGATATAACAGATACCCAACAGCAAATAATAATGCGAGTGGTTTTGATCGTAATGTTTTATCTGCTATCCAATAGAGTGGTAGTGCTCCCAACCCCACCACGATTACTTGTACGAAAAGCAACATATAGGGACTCGACCAAATCCAATACAGCGGTGCCAGAAGCACAAGAAGGAAGTCTGCGTGATATGCCAAACGCGAAACTTGCTGATCCGATTCAGGATCAGTCAGCACAAATCCGTGACCGTGGGCTACATTCCACACGGTCTGATCCATATTTCCTAAATCCAATCTCAGAGACAATAAGTGCAGATGACGCTGACTAGTGAGCAATCCAAAATAAAGAACAAATGCTATAACACACAAATAAAGCAATAAAGGCGAGGACAAAATGCGGAGAAATAATTTTTTCAATGTAGTTATCAATCTATCTGTACTTGGAATATTATACGATTTTTGCAAGTACGATAGTCCATGCAAATGGATTAGCTGTGCGTACAATGGTATACCCTTGAGACGTAAGCAGTTGTACTATTCCAGCCCGTGACCAGTGATTTATATGCTCTGGATGATTACCCCAACGCGAAAAATACTTCCCGCGCAAAAAATTTGCCAGCATAAACCATGGTTCATGGGGCACAGAAATGATGACATATTTACGGCTCACACGCTTTAGCTCAATCAGGGCTTGAACCGGATTTTCTAAATGCTCCAACACCTCAGTGCAGAGCACGAGATCGTAGGATTTACTTTTGGCAGAAAGCGCATATATGTCTCCGAAGGTTAAATCTAAATTGGGAAATTCTTTCTTGCCGAGCGCAAGTGAAATGCGTGATGCATCCACACCTTTAAGCGTTGCCGAAATTCCTGCTTGTTGTATCAGTGATAAACTAAATCCTTCACCACAGCCTACATCGAGGATATTGCTAACATCACCACACGCCCGAATGTACTCGATTAGACGCATGTTAAATCGATCTAATAAATATCGTTGCATACGATTGGTAGTCTGATGCTTTTGGTAATTGGTGGGAGTATTGTCAGTCATGTTTGATAGTAGTCTTTATATCGGGGCTTGTGTCTTTACCGTGTGAGGATACCACTAAATACTCTCCAACCAATCCTGTGATCCCTATCTGAACACCCATGATCATGAGCATGACTGAGAATAGTAATAACGGTCTGTCTCCGATCGCCTGACCAAAGATAAATTTTACAAACGTCAGATATGCCCCAGCGAAAAATCCTGCGCCAAAAAACATTGAACCTATATATCCAAACAAATGCATAGGCCTTGAGCGAAACTGTGTGAGAGATACGACGGTAAACAAATCTAAAAATCCGTTTATGAATCGTATAGGCCCGTACTTACTTTTTCCAGAAAGTCTTTTTCTATGATGAACGGGAATTTCTGTTACTTTATAACCACGACGAGCTAACAGTACGGGGATATATCGATGAAGCTCTCCATAAAGAGATAAATCTTTTGCTGCTTCTTTGGTATACGCTTTCAGTCCACAATTATAATCATGAAGTTTAACTGGTGATATACACCCAGTCACAGCATTAAATAATTTCGAAGTAGTATTTTTTATAAAACTATCTCGTCGGTCCTTCTTCCAACCCACTACCAACTCATAACCGGAATCCAAAGTCTCAAGAAATTTGCCAATCTCTGCCGGATCATCTTGACCGTCACCATCAAATGTAATGATGCGATCCCCTGTGCTTTGGGCAAATCCAGCCATATAGGCTGCGGCTTTACCTAAATTGGTACGAAATTCTATAACACTTACCACCTTGGGATATTTTTTCTGAAACATCTGGAGCTCTGATTGTGTAGCATCACGACTGCCATCATTTACAAATATGATTTCATACCCTACTGCAAGGCGAGATGCGTGTGAAATAATCTCTTCACCGAAGGGTGTAACGTTTCCAGATTCGTTATATACAGGGATGACAAAAGAAAGGTGTGTTCGCATACGAAACCCGCTCAAGAGTATGTATAATATACCATAGATCGCCTACCTATGAAGCATTCACCACTTCTCAAACCTGTATTTGCTGGCACATTATTTGGATTGTCAGTACTGTACATTCTCAGAGACTGGTACTACAAACCCGATAGAAAAACACTTGAAGGGCATGTACCTCCTATTACCGATCTTTCTGCTCAATGGCAAAAGGCAGCATCACTCATATCACATCGTTACGAATTTGGAGCAGCAGCGGTAGGAAAAAATATTTATGTCGTCGGAGGAATCTTTCAACCATCAGTCTGGCTTCCAACCAACCAATTTGAATGCTATAACACGATAACTAATTCGTGGTCCGAGCTTCCGCCAATCCCCCATGTAGTCCATCATCCTGGAGTCGCTTCCGACGGAACATCGATATATGTTATTGGTGGAGATGGATGGCGCATCATTCCGCTGGGATTTGCATGGCGATATGATCCTACAAAAAATAAATGGACAAGTTTACCTGATTTGCCCACCAAACGTGGTGCATTAGGATTGGCACATATCGACAACAAACTCTATGCCATAGGAGGTGCTGCCAACGAAAAAAAGTATGCAACAGTTGAGTGTTTTGACATACAAACACAAACATGGAGCCAAAAAGCCAGTATGCCCACCCCAAGAGAACATCTTGCGATGGCGGTTTTAAACGATGAAATTCACGCACTCGGTGGTTATAACACGGATCGATTTGGTAGCTTGACGACGCATGAAATATATAATCCCAAAACAAACACTTGGCGCACTGCTGCCCCTCTCCCTATACGCTTGTGCGGATTTTCTGCTGAATCTGTAGGAGATACGCTCTATATATTTGGCGGTGAACAAGGATGGGCTATATCCTCGTATGTGTTTGCCTATCGTGCAAAATCTGATAGCTGGGTACGTGTGTCAGATCTTCCTGAGGGGCGCTATGCATCGACTGCGGTACGCGTAGATAAAAAAATCTATGTCATGGGAGGCAACACCCTTATGTTTAGCAACAAGTTCAGCAATCACAACGATGTGTTTATCCCGCACGTAAAAGTAAACTCATGAATATAGCCATTTACGATCATTCGTATCACCTCGTCACAAGCGGTGGAGACGTCATCGCAGCGGAATTTGGAAAACAATGGGAGCAAAAAGGCAATAAAGTTTTTTTCTTTACACACAAAAAAGCAAGAGATTTTTTCCTATCTCGTGGTATAAATCCATCACGCGTCGAGGCCGTCGAATATATTCCCGATGCTTTTTATTCAGTGCTCTGGGCAAGCATTGTGCATACAATCAACGGAATATTTTCGGCATTTTTGCACAAAAATTCACCAACAGACATAATCTTCGCATCTTCTTGCATGTTTGAAGATTTACTACCCGCACTTATCGCGAAGATACGACAACCAAAAGCAAATCTAGTCGTCGGAATATATCTTTTCCCACTTCCCCCTTGGAGTAAGTCTTACGGTTCCAATATGTTCCATCGCTACATATTTTGGGCAATGTATCATTGTGGGATAATTCTTTCTCGACTTTTTGCACAGTATATATGGACGGCAAACGATATAGATGCTCGACGCATGCGCGCACAGGGCAAATCTGCATTGGCCATACGCGGGGGCATAGATCTAAACCTTGCGACAAATGCCAAAGCATTACCCATAACATATGACGCACTGTGTCTCGCGCGATTTCATCCACAAAAAAATCCCATTGACCTAGTGCGAATATGGAAGAAAGTAGTGGATGTACTCCCCAGTGCACGTCTCGCATTGTGTGGCGCCGGATATCTTGAAGATCAAATACGCCGAGAGATACAGCATCTAGGGCTTGAACACGCCATACACATGCTTCCGCCTGTAGATGGTCAACAAAAATTCAACCTGTACAGCTCAACCAAATTATTCCTCTCAAGCTCACACTACGATACAGGAAATTTAGCACTCGATGAGGCACTCGCATGTGGCGTTCCTGCAGTGCTTTACGATACTCGCTACCAACACTACGATAAAGGAATTGCGCCCGTACCGTGCTTTTCAATCTATACGTTTGCTCAAACAGTTACTTCGCTTCTGTGTAATGAGGATAAAAGAAAAACTCTCAGCTTAGAAGCCCGAAATTTTGCAAAAGATTATTCGTGGGATATACAGTCACAAAAAGCACTCGCATCATTGCTCTAAATTACTATCCTACCAAATCATATTTCTGAAGCGCTTTGAGGCGTTCTTCTGCCGAAGCACCCAATAATGATTGTTGGAGCGTAATCATTTTAGAGTACATTCCAGACTTTGCCTTCAGCAATTCTTTCGGTGAGCCAAATTGAGCAATCTGACCATTTTGTAACACGAGTACTTTATCTACACCCGAAAGCGTCGAGAGACGATGCGCAATAATTATCGTAGATTTACCATGCATAAGATGATCTAAACCTTTTTGCACCAATACCTCTGATTTACTATCCAACGCACTTGTAGCCTCATCCAATATGATAAATGGTGCGTCATGCAAAATAGCACGAGCGATAGCCAACCGTTGCTTCTGTCCCCCTGATAACTTCACTCCGCGTTCCCCAATTGTCGTGTCATAACCATCCGCCAACTGTAAAATAAACTCCTCAGCATTAGCCAATTTTGCAGCTTCATGCATCTGTGCATCTGTAGCATCTGGATTTCCATATCGAATATTCTCTGCAATAGTTCCAGAAAAAAGAAGCGCATCCTGAAACACTATCGATATATGTTTACGCAACGTGGCAGCTGTTACCTGATTTACGTTTTTTCCTCCCAATCGTATAACACCCTCGCTTGCCCCGTAGTAACGCAACATAAGATTTACCATCGTAGACTTTCCTTGCCCGCTTTCCCCTACCAGCGCGAGTTTCTCACCCATACCTAAAGAAAAAGAAATATTTTTTAATACTTCTGCTTTTTTATCATAAGAAAATGAAACATTTTCAAATGCCAGACTCGGAGTTTTTGTATTTTTTGGCCATATCAGATTTGTAGCATCCTTTATGTCGAGAATCGTGCGTTTGGTAGAGAGCACGTTAAAAAAATCACGACTTCCTGCATCGGCCTGCTGGATTTGCCCGATAATATACGACATGGCAAATAATGGGAATCTCGCTTGATTGACAAGCTGGATCAGTAAGGTCATTTCACCCAAACTGAATCGTCCATGAAAGGTCTCATAAAGAATATAGAACAAAATGAAAAATAAAATTACATTAAGTGCTATCCGACGATAAAAATCGTACACATGCCATTCTTTGGTTTGTTGCTTCGTTATGCTTTCGATGGACTCACGAGCTCGTACAAATCGATTGTACTCAAACGGTTCAGACAAAAACGCTTTGACTACCCGTATACCGGATAAGCTCTCTAACACCCGACCTTGAGCTACATCAGCTATACCATTTTTTTCTTGCTCATACTTACCCCAAGCCGTAGATGACTTGTGCGTGATCATGACATAGATAGGAAATAAGATAGCCAGAAGAAACGCAACGAGCGGTGAATAAAATGCGAGTATCCCTATTGTGACTAAAGCAGTGAGAAAGAATGGTAAAAAATTATTCGTCGTATTGCCTATAAATTGGGTAATACTCGCAATCCCTCGAGACATTTTGTTGGACAAATCTCCCACGGAAATGTTATCAAAATACCCAACGTCTAAATCGAGTATGTGTTTATAAAATTTGGAAGACAAAAAATTCTGTAGACGGATAGACATGATATCTCCGATCCACTGACCATATGCGGTCACGATCGTACCAGCGACATCCGCAGCAAGTACCCACATCAAGCTCATCATTAACATTTGGATATTCCCTGTGCCATTTTTGAACTGTGAACTTATGATATCGACGATTTGCTTGAGTAAAAATGGCCCTACAAACGATAAAAGCGAAGAGATGATGATAAATACCCCCATGAATATATAGAGGGGGCGAAATTCTGTGGTAAATGTGAATATTTTTATAATGTTTTTCATAGATTTATTTTGCAAGAGCTATCATGATCGCACCCGCTGTCATCAATACGGTGCCTATTCCAACTGTGAACGACAGCTTTTCTTTCAAAAATATTGCTGCCATTATGATCGTAAGCACTAAACTCAACTTATCTATTGGAACCACCTTTGACGCTTGTCCAATCTGCAATGCGCGAAAATAAAACAACCAAGACAGTCCAGTGGCAAGTCCCGATAACACAAGAAACACCATAGAATATCGAGAAATACTCCCTATGGAAGAGCCAGTTTTCTGAAACAGCACAATACCCCAAGCGAAAAATAGAATCACTGTTGTACGAATTGCCGTTGCGACATTGCTATCTATTCCATGAATGCCAACTTTCGCCAAAATAGACGTTGCTGCTGCAAAAACCGCTGATAAAAACGCAAATAATAACCACTGCATATACGTATCTACACTAGTAAGTATACGGTATAAACTGACTCAGTGTTAAGCCCCTCTAACCATTTCTATCTCAGGAATAGTCTTCCTTGATGGTAGTGACGCAACCTCATCCGATACTAATGTATCTGTTTTTACAAATCCTCTTGCCTGATAAAAAGCAATTGCTCTTAAATTATATGACGCAACATTTATATAAATTCTTTTATCTTGTCCCAGCCATTTAAATGTTTCATCCAATAATGCTGCGCCTATACCTTGTTTTTGATATACGGGGAGCACATACAACGCCTTTATTCGATTTTGTGTGAGCTCTTTTTCGGCAATACAGTAGCCTACCACTTCCCCTTCAGCTCGTGCCACCCAAGTGTGATATCGCAAGTCTCCAAACTGTGCAACACGCTGTGCTAGCCATAGTGGTCGACCCGCTGGACTATCGTCATGCGCAAATTTTTCGGCAATATCAGAACGTGTTATCCCAAGAGATTTATTTGGATACGTTTCAAGCCATGTAGATCGCTGAACAGAACGAATAGCGATAATGTCATGCTCTGTGGCTAAGGTGATATCTGCGCGCATCTGTAGAGTATAGTGTGATACCCCACGATTGTCGAACTTACAAACATCGTGGTAGCATACGACTATGAAGAATCTAAACATTGATGACGTGAAAAAAACACTCACCTCCGAACAATATAACATCTGTTTTCTAAAAGGGACTGAGCCACCTTTTTCTGGGAAATATACTGACAATCATGAGACCGGTGATTACTATTGCGTCGTATGCGAACACGAGTTGTTCTCTAGTGCTACAAAGTACGATTCACAGACTGGATGGCCTGCTTTTTGGGATGAAGCAACCGATGGTGCGGTAGCACTAGAAAAAGACGTCAGTTTTGGTATGACTCGCACAGAAGTGCTCTGTGGTAATTGCAATGCACATTTAGGTCATGTGTTTCATGATGGACCACAGGATAAAACAGGTTTGCGATACTGTATAAATTCACTTGCATTAAAATTTATACCCAAAGAATAAGCAAATCGAGGGATATATTGACAGCGTACGTGCGCCATAGCACAATAAGAAAGAATGAAAAAAACTAAAGGCCTTCCATATATTGTCGCAGCACTCGTACTGATCATCGTGGGCATCATAACAACAGCGATAATTGGTGCCGTAAAAAATAGTAATTCTACCTCTGATATCCGTGCTAAAGCTGGAGTAACCAATACACTCAAACTGACCGGTTACGTAGGCACAGTCGATGATGTGAATGGCACAATAACAGTAGAAAACGTCCAATTTGATGAAACGAGCAGAAGTGGACCAGCAACAAACTATGGCACATGGACCGTCACACCTCCACAACAATTCTCACTCTTCACCGCACAACCTGGAAAAAAATTAACGTTTACTGTGCAAACTGAATCATTTAATGTAGCTGTCAAAAAAGTTTCGGCAGTACAAATGACCGTAAAATAAATTACTTCTTTTGTACGTTCACTCCCCCTGAGGTGTCTTCAACTATATATCCATGCGAGGCGATTTCATCACGTACGACATCCGACTCAGCAAATTTTTTGTCTTTTCGAAGTTGTTCTCTCTTTGCCACTAACACCTGTATTTCATCCGGTATTTTTTCGGCTTGAGGTGATTGAATGTTTTGTAAATCCAAACCAAGAACTTGGTCAAAATCGAGCAGTAGGTCGTACTTGTCCGACGAAGGTATATTTGATTTCACAACTTCCCAAACGACTGCAAGCGCTTGAGGTGTATTTATATCATTAGCCAGTGCTTCATCAAATTTTGCTCGATACGAGTCAACTTTTCCCAGCTTTTCCTCCGATAATGTGCTACGAGAATTTGTTTTAAATGCACGGATGTGTTTTTTCAATTCGTTTAGTGAATTTCCTGCAGCTGTGAGCGATTCCCAAGTGAAATTAAGTTCACTTCGATACTGAGACGTAAGATATAAATATCTGAGGGCTAACGGATCTATCCCTTTTGCGACCACATCTTCTATGGTATAAAAATTCCCTAAACTTTTACTCATTTTCTTCCCATCCACACGCAAAAAATTATAATGCACCCAGTACTTTACAAATTGCTTTCCCGTCGCTGCCTCACTTTGAGCGATTTCGTTGGGATGATGAACTGGGATATGATCAATGCCTCCTGTATGAATATCAATCGTTTCTCCCAAATATTTCATACTCATCGCAGAACACTCTATGTGCCATCCTGGGAATCCGTTCCCCCATGGGCTTTCCCAATGCATAGCATGATCAGCAAATCTCCCAACTCGCTTAAACCAAAGCGCAAAATCTGCTGGATGCAATTTGAATTCCCCTTCTTGAACCGTGTCACGAACTGCAGTTTTTCGTTCTTCCATTTTCTGACGACCAAACAAACCTTCATACGCCGAAAATTTAGTCACATCAAAATACACCGCTTCTGGTGTATCGTAGGCGAATCCTTTGTCTATAAGCGTAGATACTAATTTTATTTGCTCTGGAATATGCTCTGTGGCCAAACAAATCACATTGGGTCGCAAAACATTAAGCTGATCCATAGTTTTGTAGAAATGATCAGTAAAATATTTTGCAACTTCCCAAACAGTTTTACCTTGCTTTTTAGCACCCTTTTCCAACTTATCTTCTCCCTCATCACTGTCGCTCACCAAATGCCCTACATCGGTGACATTCTGTACATGATTTACCTGATACCCAAATCGGCTCAACGTTCTACGCAATACATCGTCTCCCACATATTTACGCCCATGACCTATGTGCGCATAGTCATATACGGTCATACCACAGGTATAGAGACCAACAGTGGGAGGACTGATCGGGGAAAATTCTTCTATTTTTTTTGCTAAACTGTTATAGAGTTTCATGATCACATTATAACTTAATCTTGTCTGGTATTCTTTCCAATTTCTGTGCTACTCTTTTTAGCTTTCATGCCGTATAAATCACCACGTTTTCGTTTACTCGTGACCTGTGGAAGCGAAGCTTTTTTGTTTGCCTCGGCTTGCTTCTTTTTCATCTCTTTCTTCTGCTCCTCTTCTTGCTTAAGCTTTTCCCAAACAGTCGGCTCTTTTTGCTTTTGTCCTCCACCTGCCAGCTCTTGAAGGGCAGCACGTGCCACAGCCTTTTTTATCTCCATGGCTTGTTGCGCTGTCGCCTCCTCTTGACTCCCCGGCTCTGGCATAGCTGCAGCCTGCTTGGGTTGCGACTTTTGTGATTTTTTTCCGCCACCAGCACCAAGACTCTCCATAGCCTTGCCAACTATATCTTTTGGAGCTTGAACAGTCTCTCGAACAACATCTTTTCCTATCTGCTCAAATGACTCGCCTATTTGACCAAAAATATTATTTCCTGCCATATTATTTTATTGCGGTGAATATACCATACCACCCAACACCACTCGATAACAGTCCCATAGACGCTCGCGCCGCTGCAGCGTTTCGCACAATGGATCTAGCCCATGCAAATGGCAACAGCGAAACAAAAGGTATAAGCGATTGCAGTACGTGACTTTTACGATACAATGCAGCAGCCCCAGTAAGAACTTCTGATGTTTTATCTATTTTTATAATCTTTCGAAACCCAACTTTGTTTATATTTCTCTCCATAGCTTGTACGTCAATAAGTTCGGAAAGTGCAAACGATCTGCAAAACAAATCACGTGACTTGCGATCTTTATCATTTTTCGGCGGATGTTTCATATACCCATCGGCGATAACTAACCGACCACTAGGTTTTAACACGCGATATGCTTCAGCTAAAAAAGCACTCTTAGGATATGCATGACAGATGCTTTCTATGCCAATGACCACATCGAATGAGTTATTAGCATATGGAAGTTTCGTAAAATCAGCAATTTGAAACGACACACGAGGATGTAAATCTGCAGATTTAGACAATGATGTAGCTTGAGCAACTTGAGATTCAACTATCGTTATGCCCACAATCGTTGCCCTTGTTTTTTGCCCAAAATATAACGATGTCCCACCTATACCACACCCAGCATCTAACACCGTATCTGTGGCTTTTACATTCGCGTACGCCAATACACTGGCATTTTCATTTTCGACTGCCTCATCCACTGTATGCGTCTTTTGATTCCAAAATCCTACATGCATACCATGCGCGTAAGGAGACCAAAAATAATTATATAACCACTGGCTCGAAGAGTAATAATGAATAATTTCAGAGGATGAAACTACTGCCTTCATATGTTAAAAATAACCAAGTTGTGCTTTCGCTTTTTCGGTCATGCGTTCCATCGTCCATGGAGGTTCAAATGTGAGTTCAACCAACACTTTTGTGACTCCGTCGAGTTTACCAACTTCCTTTTTTATGGGATCTGCAATTAATGAAAACAATGGACACCCAATAGTTGTCAGGGTCATTTTTACCGATACGCTTCCTGTCTTGGCATCTATATGAATTTCGTATATAAGACCTAAGTCCCACAATGAAACACCAATTTCTGGGTCAGGGATGGTCGCTAACACTTCTTCTATTTGCTTTTGGGTAACCATGATTAGAACTCCGTTCTACCTTCAAGCGCTCGAGAAAGCGTCACCTCGTCAGCATATTCAATATCTGCACCAACCGGCAAGCCGTGAGCCAAACGCGTTATCTTTATGTCTTTTCCGTTTACCGTTAATTGTTTCTGAATATACATGCTTGTCGCCTCGCCTTCCATATTTGGATTTGTTGCCAAAATAATTTCTATCACTGCACTATCTGCACCATTCAATCGCTTAAGCAAGTCATCTATGTATATCTCATCGGGGCCAATATTATTAAGCGGGTCTATAGAACCATGCAACACATGATATCTCCCCTTAAATTTTCCTGTGCGTTCTATTGAGAGCACATCCGTAGGCTGCTCTACTATACATAGAATGTGTTGATCTCGAGCAGGATTGATGCAGATAGCACATGGATCTTGTTCGGTGACATTTTTACATATAGAACAAAGCACCGTCTGCACCTTGAGATTTTTCAGACTATTGGCAAATCGCTCCAAATCTTCTTGTGGTACATGAAGCAAATAAAACGCAAGTCTTTGTGCAGATTTCGGACCAATCCCTGGGAGCCGTTCAAACGATTCAATAACATTGGAAACACTTTTTGGAAGAACTGACATATATGGAATTTTAGCGTATGCTCGCAGATATTGCGACTGCTAGTATAGGGGCCAATGAAATAATAGACATACGATCAATCTTCTTGGATTGTGGAACACCTATTGAGTCAGTAACAAAAACATAATCGATACAACTTTCCTCAAGATCCGTTACCGCACTCCCTGCCAAGACCGCGTGAGTTGCAAGCATGTATACATGTTTAGCCCCTTGCTCCTTGAGATATCGTGCAGCCTCTATAGATGTCGCGCCAGTGTTTATAATATCGTCAAAAATTACTATATCTTTCTCCGACACGTCCGCTGAATTCCCTGTGATTGATACGCTCCCCGTCTCGTAGTTACGAGTTTTATCTAAATATATCATGGATAAATGTGCTTCTTTTGCAAATACTTCCGAACGATTTTTACCGCCTCGATCTGGAGATGCCACACATGCGTGTTCAAGCGATATGGTCGATTGTTTTTTCAGCGCATCTACTAGAAGTGTATGGGAAGAAAGTTCGGTCACAGGAATATGAAAATACGGAATAACATTCTCCGAATGAAGCTCTACGGTAATCACAGAATCAAATCCAGCAGCTTCAATAAATTTGGCAACGAGTTGCGCGGAGATCGCTTCCCCTTTACGAAAAGCTTTGTCTTGCTTGCTATACCCCATCCATGGAATCACTGCAATAACTTTTTTGGCTCCCAAATCTTTTGCTGCTTGTCCAAGTAAACACAATTCGACGAGATGTTGATCCGCAATCATAGACAAGGACTGAATTATCACTACGTCTTGTCCTGATACATCCTCATCTATAAACACACGACATTCGTTGTCAATAAATCGAGTAATCTCGACCTTCCCTAACTCTGCACTCAATGCACTTGCGATGGATTGAGACAGTTGCGGATTAGATGTACCAGAAAAAATTTTCATATTAGACAATCGGATCGATTTCAAGAAGCGCAAATACTCGCTCATCTAAGAGTGAATCAACAACCATATCTGCTCCTGCGTCTTTGAGCATATCGGCTGTATCTGTATGCCCCGTTGCAACCCCCAAAGCAAAAACATTTGCACCGCGTGCTGCGACAATATCATGCACAGTATCTCCTATCACAATAATTTCGTGTGTCTGAAATTCGTTATTATAATATTTGGATGCATTTTGGATAGCAAGCTTTACCAAATCTACTCGTTCAACGACTGTGTCTCCAAATCCTCCAACGACAAAATGACGATTGAGGGACGCACTTTGGAGCTTAAGCCATCCATTTTTTTCTACGTTGCCGGTCACTAGTCCCATAGATATATGATCGTGATTCGGCAACTGCTCCACCAGTCGTTGTGCATCTATTATCGGAAAATATTCTACCTTTCCTTCATTCACTGCTTCCTGTAAATATGAATGAAACACTTCTTTTGCTTCATCAAATTTTTTGTCGAACACATCCTGTGAAATACCCAGCTCTTCAGCTATTTTCCAGAGCACTTTTCTATCGACCATACCGTTATAATTTTTGATTTGTAAATCAAAACCTATCGGAGTTTGAAATACGGTTTCAAACACTGCAGCAAGTCTTTTTTTCCAATATTCTATGCTTTTATCTGTCACCGAGGTAAGCGTGCCATCTATATCGAACAATACGAGTTTCTTTGCTTTTTTTCTTTCTATTTTTTTCATGAGACTATTTTGAATTTTGGTTATAGGCAACAATTGCTTTAGCGATGATATCGACGCACCGCCGTATGGAATCGGTGTTTAGGACATATGCAATACGCACTTCGTTGGTTCCACGGCCTTCTGTCGCATAAAATCCGGCAGCTGGAGCGATCATGACCGTTTCGTTGTTATCTCGAAAATCGGTAAGGAGCCATTTACAGAAATTTTCTGCATTATCGACTGGTAACCCAACGATCGTATAAAACGCTCCCTCGGGTTTCGGGATCACTACACCATCTATAGCTTTTAATCCTTCATACAATGCATGCCGGCGAGTATCATATTCGCTACGCACTTCTTCCAAGTATGTATCTGGCACATCGACCAGCTTTGCCGCTATCATCTGATCGACAAGCCCTGCAGACAGCCTACCTTGCGCAATCGCAAGCACTCCAGCAAGTATGTTTGCATTCAGTGTAACAAGCGTACCCAAACGCACACCACATAGGCTGTATCTCTTTGACATGCTATCCAGCACAATTGCTTGATCGGGAATTTCTTGCATGAAGGAAAGAAGTGAAACATGTTTTCTACCATCATACGTGTACTCTCTGTACACTTCGTCCGAAAGTAAAAATAATCCTTTGGCTTTGGCGATATCGACAAGCATGCGAATTTCGTCTTGTGTATACACTGTGCCCGTTGGATTGTTTGGATTACAAATTAGAATAGCTTTCGTTTTCGGAGTTATGGCCTTTTCTATAACCTCACGTGTCGGCAGATGAAACCCTGTTTCTGAAGTCGTACCTATAGCTTTGAGTGTTACACCCGTCACCACCGCATAAGAATTGTAATTGGTATACAACGGCTCAAAGGTGAGAATCTCATCTCCTGCGTTTGCCACAGCAAACATCGCCATGGAAATTGCCTCTGATCCACCAGTCGTCACTTGAATATGAGAATTGTCTAAAAATGTAAAACCAAGTTTATGATAATACGATTTCATCGAATCAATAAATTCTGGATTTCCTTGTGATTGATCATAGCCGATGGGATTTCTATCCCAATTCTTCAAAACATCCAGCATAACCTGAGGAGTTTTAATATCAGGATCACCAATATTTAGGTGATACACGTGCACCCCAGCTTTTTTGGCCGCAACTGCATAGGGAACGAGCTTACGGATGGGAGATGAAGGAACAGAAGCTAAACGCTGAGAAACAGTTATTTCTGTCATGGAGCAATTGTAATCCTAAACCATAGCAAAAATCCAGCAAAAACCGAGTTGAAATTTTCAGTTACTAGATGCTGCCTCTGCGAGTGACAACGATTTTCCCGTGCGTTGCCAATTCTTTATAAACTCAGGTGGTGCTTCTCGTACAACTTTCGCTAACAAATCTCCATCAAATTCTGCTTCTTTTTGTTGAGCGCGAACCAAATGTACAAAAGACGCATTGTCTTCGACGGTAGGTAAACCATTTTCCGTAGCTCTCTGCACTACTTCATCCATAAAACCTGGAATCGTACCACTCGCCATTTTTATCGTGGCTTGCATACTACCGCTCCCCGTCTCCAAGCCTATTTGAACAACTGGCACCGACACGTCAGGCAGTTTTGTGGGCATAGTACCGATAGAAGTTACTACTGTATCCCTACCTTTTAAAGTACGTTCTTGCCCTGTGACCACATTGCGAACTTCTACGTCAAGCAAATCATCTGCCCGCTGGTGCACTCCTATGACTTCATGGTTCGTCAATATATTTGAGCCATATCCTGTCAATAAATCATCAAGTGATTGTGCAGCTCTTTGCTTGAAATCACCTACATGTGTACGTACAAATTTTGCAAGTATATCTACTCGTGACATTTTGGGATTTACTTTTGTAAGAACCTCAACTTGCTTTCTAGCCCATGAATTGTTTTTTGCTAAGTCTTCTGCGAGTTTAATCATAGAGTCTGGAACCTTTTCCATACTCGATGCTTGTGGTGTGCCTCTATACACAAGTACTGAATGTGCATCTTCTGCTAAACCAAGACCTAAAGATTCCATGTTGAGTCGTAATTTTTGATTATCGGTAACTCGACCAGTAAAACCTGATTTAGGTGTAGAAAACAATCGACGAGGATTTACGTGTTGTGCAAGTGGATGCCCGGTTTTTGCCAACGCATCATCCGCATTGGCTAAAGCAAAATCTGCTAGCGCATCTTGTGTCGCGAGGCCTAACCCTTCGATAACAATATTTTTGGGCAAACCTCCGCGGGAGTTTAATTTTTGATCTCGAGGTTGGACACCATGATCAAACCCGTCCTGAAACGATGTGAGATATCGTTGTCGTAATGTATGAACTCCTGGGATGGTATCATAGTCAAGTTTTGGATTTCGTCGCTCTTGTCCGCCGGTCGCCATAACCACTCCATGTAATCCGTATTGCTGAACATATTTTTCAATACCGACGGCATCAAAAGGTCCCGGAATCGGAAAAACAAGTGGCGCTGATAAGTTTCTCACAATGTCGCGCGTTCCTCCCCCTTCACGACCAGAAAAATGCGCTGGATCATGGATCAAGCTACGAGCTTGGCCACCATAATGCTTACCAAAATTTACTACCATGGCCGATCGTTCAGGAACTTTCTCCTGTATACCAGCGATCATTTTGGATGCAAATGCTCCACCCACCCCAGAACCAAATGTCCCTATACGGAGAAGTCCTCTTTGCGCGAGTAATGAGGGTAAATTTGGAGTCCAGTCAGCCCCCTTGAGCCACTCTGCTCGAAGTGCAGTGATCGTTTCTTCTCGTGAGCGTAAATCACACTCCGGAGCGTCCACAAATCGTGGTAAATTTTCTGTCAACTTAGGACTCCACGCTTCTACTGTCACGCTCATAAATATAAAAACCCAATGCAGAGCATTGGGAAGACGTTTATAACCTTCTTCTCAAGAAGCTTATAATATACTCCTTTGTGATATAAATTACAATAAATCAGAAAAGCAAACGCCTCACTATTTTCGACTGATATAGCTATTCATATGTGAGTTTTGTATAATCCCCACATTATGTTTGACGGCGAATCAATAGTAATGCAGAAAGAAGTGATAAGACCAAATCGGTCGTTTCTTCTACAAAACGGTGCACTACCGTGGGCACACGAATCATTTGACATACCACTCATTGGAAGAGTTACCAAGCCTGAGCGAGTACTTCAGATTGCTGATGAAATATATGAGAATATTACAAAACGCGTAAATGTACACAAATCGCACGAGGTTCGCTTTGTGTATCGAAGAGACTGGCAATCCTCAACAGAGCGAACCACACGTCAAGCAATTCGGGATTTATGCGAAGGTACACACAAACAATTAAAGGCCTACGACGTATCTCGCGAAATGTTTGCTGCTCGAGGCGATGTACATACATGGGGGCTATTACCAATCAGAAGCCAACCACGTGAACTTGTTGATATTCTCTTTGGTGTTTCCACTCGATTAGGTGACGGACAACGATATCACCTCGGAGATGGCCAATGGGGTTTTAGCCAAATGAAAGGCTTGAGAACTCATACAGGCAGTTTCTACGTTCGAGGTGATCGTTAATACTCTTAACACCTCACGTGCCCTCTTGCCAGCTGGTGAGATAGTGATTCTGCTCACGAGTCAACGTATCAAATTTTACTCCCATAGACGCTAGCTTCAACCTAGCGATCTCAGAATCCATTTTACGAGAAATTGTGTACACCTTCACCTCAAGCTTGCCTTTGTTTTTTGCAAAAAACTCGGCAGCTAACGCTTGATTAGCAAAACTCATGTCCATAACCTCTGCAGGGTGTCCCTCGGCTGCGGCAAGATTGATCAGTCTTCCCTCTCCAAGCACAAAAATCTTTTTCTTGCTAGGAAGGGTATATTCATCAACAAATGGTCGGATGCGACGAGTTGCTTTGGCTTTTTTCACCAAGGCTGCAATTTCTATCTCTACATCAAAGTGCCCTGAGTTAGACACGACTGCACCATCCTTCATGGCAAGCATATGCTCAAGGGTGATCACGCCTTTGTCACCGGTAACTGTGACAAAAATGTCTCCAGTTTTAACCGCATCATTCATCCGCATCACACTAAATCCATCCATAACAGCTTCCAAAGCTTTGATAGCGTCGACCTCTGTAACTACTACTTGCGCACCCATGCCACGCGCTCGGGAAGCAAGTCCTCGACCGCACCAACCATACCCCGCTACGACTACTGTTTTTCCAGCAAGTAACATGTTGGTTGCACGCATAATTCCATCCAACGTCGACTGCCCTGTGCCATACCGATTATCAAACATATGTTTCGTGTCGCTATCGTTAACTGCATACACAGGAAGTTTAAGAGCACCATCATCCATCATAGCCTTGAGACGTATAACACCAGTCGTGGTCTCTTCACTGCTACCAATCATTTCAGCGAGTTGGCCTTTTCTTTCTTTGTGAAGCAAAGACACAAGGTCTGCACCATCATCCATGGTGATATGGGGATGCGTATCGAGAACTGCATTGAGATGCTTGTAATAGGTCTTGGTATCTTCACCTTTTATGGCATACGTTGGTATTCCATAATCTTTGACAAGTGAAGCTGCTACATCATCTTGTGTTGATAACGGATTGCTCGCTGCCAAACATACATCAGCACCACCATTTTTCAGCGCTATCATGAGATTGGCAGTTTCTGCGGTGACATGAAGACACGCTGCTAAACGAATACCTTTGAGGGTTTTATCTTTTGCAAAACGTTCCCCGATTTGCTTTAACACCGGCATCTGATTTCCCGCCCATTCGATACGATTTTTCCCAAGTGGGGCAAGTGAGATATCTTTAACATCATGTAAAACTGGTTTGGCCATAGGCCTCCTTTTTTAAATTGGACAGAAGATTTTTAGAACTTCATTACAATATATGAAACACTCCACAAGAGCAAGAAGATAATTTAGCTGACTACTGGCAAATACATTTTCACTTCTCCAACAAACCCACCTTTCCACGCGATAGCATTCGGCATAACTCCGATATTTATAAATCCTAATTTTTCATACACATGGAGCGCACGAGGATTATTTTCAAAACAAGACAACTCTAACACCCGTATACCAATTTTTGGGGCTTGCTTGATAAGCGTTCGCATAAGCTCAGTCCCTATGCCTTCTTCTCGAAATTCAGGTACCAATGAAATCCCCATATGGCCCACATGACTATGGCGATACTTCCCTTTCAACACTCGCCCATTTCCTATAAATCGATCGTTTACATATGCGTGCACATAAATTGCGTCGTTATTTTCTACATCTTTTATCATGCTATCAAACCACTTCTTTTCCTCATCTTCTTTTGGAGGTGGACCAGATAATTCTATAAACGTATCTTCTGCGGCCAAATCGCAGGCAAAGTTCCATAAAGGCTGAAATTCATCTTTAGCGGGATACCGAAGCTCTACAGTATTTCCTTTACGACTTTTGAAGGTGTGTATAACATTCCCAAATTCCATAGATTTACAGTTTTATCATGGTGCCAAAATTTTCTTTATAGCGTTTTTCAAATTGTGCCTTCGTATACGTATGGGTCACCGTTCCATATTTTTCCACCGTATACGCTGCAGCAACTGCGCCCATTTGCCCACATATTTTGAGATCCCAACCTCGTAGATATCCTGCAAGAAATCCAGATCGATACGCATCACCTGCACCCGTAGGATCACTGGTATTTTTAGGTTTCGCCACACCTACATGTACCGCATCATTTCTGGATTCGAGAATCGAACCTTTGGATCCGAGTGTTGTGATAATTACTTTTGGCCCCATTACAAGAAGCTCTTCGTGGCTTACGCCAAGCTTACTTTGAATTAAATCTATCTCGTAATCATTTCCTATAAGTACGTCACAACCCGCAATCCCTGATTGCAAATCCTCTGGAGTAAAATCACCTATCTGGAACGCTGGATCATACATGTAACGCACGCCTAACTTTCTCGCTTCTTTCACATACTGTTTTGTGGCAACTAAATCATTTGGTGCAATCACCACAAAATCTAATTTTTCGGAAACATCAGAAAGCGCAAGTGATTTATTAAACGCGAGCGCACCTTTGTAAAAAGATCCAATCTGGTTATCATCCTTATCGGTAACCACAAAATAGGTACCAGTTGTAACAGAATCAATTTCTTTGATGTACTTATAGGAAAGTCCTGCAGTTTTCAAAAATGCTTTATATGGGGCGAAGTCATTACCGCCACATGATTGAATTAGCGCGTCACATCCGAGTAAATTAAGCGAATATGCTATGTTCCCTGCAGTTCCACCAAATTGTTTATTGAGGGAATCTACTAAAAAAGAGAGAGATATTTTATGGACATTATCTGGATCTATCCGATCACCAAAACGACCGGAGAAATCCATAATGTAATCAAACCCAAGCGAACCAGTGACAAGTACGCGCATAACAAATCAGATAGATTATTGCTGAAAGTTTTTGGAGATCTCTGCGAGCTTCATAGCTGCCGCTTGCTGAGATTTTTTAATGGCTTCGTTTATCGCATTTCTGGCCATGTCATTAGGCACGCCATCAATCTCTAATACTTTTACACTTTGGTTTCCAGATATTACGATGCGTACATTTCCTTGACTCACTTCGAATTCTTCCTGCTCAAGCGCTGCTTGGATTTGCATAGCTTGTTTACGCATCGCATTCATGTCTCCAAGTGCTTTAAATGGATTTATCATATAACGTCCTCCTTTATTTAGAACCTAACACTATTTCTACCTTTACCTTTTCACCAAATAATTTTTTGAGTAAATCAGACAACATTTGTCTCGCATTCATCTCCGACAGTTTTTCTTGATGAAACTTGTAAAAGGCTTCGATTGTAACTATACCATTCCCCACTGCCTTTGGTCTAGATGAGCGCAGCACCCCTGCTATGGAATGATTAAATGGCTTCGTAGCTGCAATCACATCTGGCCAATGATCCACCAACTTTTCAAACGTCAGCATTCCGCTCGATACTGGAGCTGGGTCTGGAATCTGCTCGGCCACGGGTGCTACCTGCGGTATGCGCACAACTACTGGATCTTTATAAGCACTCGATTTCACAGTCTGTGTCACCTCTGGAGGCGTAGGCGAAGGTGTGCGAGCATCTCTAGAGGAAACTTGTGGAGTTGCACAAAAATCGACAACTGCCAACTCGATTGGCAATTGCTCAATCGGGGTAAATTTAAGCTCTGAAAAGCTTCGAGTGAAAAGCACTATAGCTTTTTGAATCGTTTCTATAGTCCATGACTCTTGTTTGTCCCCACTTGCCACGCGCACCAACATCTTCTCAAGATCTCCCAGCACATCTACAATAAATCCTTTTATGTCCTTCCCATTGTTTACTAGTTCACTTACATCTCGTAGGGCATCTTTTACAGACAGCTTGGCCAAATGAGAAAGAAACATCACTCGTTGCCCACTATCAGATAGTGCCAAAGATTCTCGGACAGTTTTCACAGTAATTGCACCTTCAACAAAACTCATTTGCTCAAGAAGCTTGGCTGCGTCGCGAAATGATCCATCTGCAACATGTGCAATCTCTGCAACTGCTTCTGCATCTATTTTCACTTTTTCTGTTTTAGCAATTCTCGTCAATACATGAATAAGTTCGTCTGCAGTAGCACGTGCAAATACCAAATGCATACATCGAGAGATAATAGTATCCGGAATTTTTTGGGGATCAGTAGTCGCCAGCACAAAAACGGCATGCGCTGGTGGCTCTTCTAGCGTCTTGAGTAGTGCATTAAACGCTTCTGTGGTAAGCATGTGCACCTCATCGATAATAAATATTTTATATGCACCATGCACAGGCGCCAGCCCTATGCGCGATCGAAGTTCTCGAATCTCGTCTATGCCACGGTTGCTGGCTGCATCGATTTCTAGCACGTCTATATTTGCACCAGTGGCAATGGTTTTGCATGACTCGCATTCTCCACAAGGTCCATTTTTTGCTAACTTTTCACAATTAAATAATTTCGCTATTAATCGTGCTGCTGTAGTTTTTCCTGTACCTTTGGGGCCAGTAAATAAATACGCATGAGGCAACTGTGCTCGATCCTTGGTAAGCAGTGATGAAAGCAATGCGCGCACCTGCGCGTTATCCATATCATCAATCACTTGCGGTCTGTAAGTACGGTAAAATGCCATAGTGTTATTACGGATTATGCGAATGTTATTTAATCACGTCTTGGTGTCAGGGTAAATGGGATGATTATTCAGGATGATGCATTCCCATCAAATGATCGAGTCCATGTAATACCAATTCAACTATCTTGTCATCTACCAATTTATTTTCTTCTGTTGCTTCACGTACTGCTTCAGGAAATGAGACGACAATGTCACCAAGTCTCATGATGCCATCGGGCATATCCACAAATGGTGCCATTTGTTGCGACGGATCCGACTGGGGAAAAGAAAGCACATCCGTTGTATGATCTTTCTTGCGATAATTCAAGTTCAATTCATGCATACGTCGGTCACCGACGACGATAATGCTCACCTCAGCTGAAGAGGTTAAACGACTGGTAAGAACTTCCACGATTGCAGCTTTTACTTTTTTTCTGTCGACTGGAAAGTGAGACTCGGTTTGGAAGAGAACGGTAATCATAAGGTGTGTAGATTACTTCGTAAGCAACTGTTTCAGCATAGCGGATACTCGTGCTCCATCGGCCTGACCTTTGGCTGCGCTCATAGCTTTACCCATAAGCGGACCAAAATCTCCCCCTGCTGCTGCTACGGGAGCAAGCAATGCGCGAAGTTCGTCGTCAGTGATTTCTTTTGGAAGATACGATTCTAATATAGCAAGTTGCGCTGCTTCTTTTTCGGCTAATTCTGAGCGACCGGCATTGGTAAATGCATCAACAGATTCTTTGTGAGTCTTCACCTGCTTTTTGATCACGTCCAAAACATCTGCATCCGTCAATTTCGTGTCACTGTCTACTCCATATTTATTTATGGCGACGGTCTTTACCGCAGATATCAAAAAGCGTAGCGTATCCACACGAATCGCATCCCGTGCTTTCATGGAATCAATAACTTGTTGTTGCAAGGTCTGAAGCAGCATAGTATTTTGCTCACGCATTACGCATGATGCATTTTGTTAGCCCGTCTGATTTTGCGTTTAAGCTCTTTCTTTTGCTCTTTACGCTGTTCTGCTGGCTTAACATAAAATTCTCGCTTTTTAAGATCCTGAAGAATTCCTTCATTCAGAACTTTACGCTGAAATTTACGAATAATACTATCTGATGAATCACCTGGTTGTGCTTTTACAAATACCATAATAAATAAAACACCTCATTTCTCTTAGAGTCACTTGTCCGGTAATCCGGTCTAGTGAGTCTTAGACCCACCGAAGCTTTATGCGAAGGTGGGCAATCATTTCAAATTCCCAATGATCTTTTTTGCAACTTCCCCAAAATCCTTATTCTCTAATTTCTTCCCTGGAAGTGACTGTATTATACCACCTCCATCCCCCCGAAAGCGAGGCATAATGTGCACATGCATATGGGGCACTCCTTCTGGTTCTCCATGGTTTATCCCAATAGACAAGATTGTGGTCTCAAATGCCCGTTCTAGAGCCCCTGAAACTTCCGCCACGGCTCCAAATATAGCTCCAAGCTCAGTTTCTGTGTATCGGGTGATTTTCTCCTCGTGACGCTTGTGGATAACGAGCACATGCCCATTGGTAGCTCCAAAAATGTCTAAAAATGCCAGTACATGATCGTTTTCAAATACTGGATATGATGGCACTTCTTTATTTAGAATTTTACAAAAAATACAATCATTCATAAAATTATGCTGATTTAGATGACGCATCAAAAGATCCGATCATCTGAACATTTTTAGAAACACCAACCTGCTTAATCCGTTTCATGTTTTTTGTCTTCATAGATTCAGTGAGCGCGTCATCCATCGATACTCCAGATGATTCAACTTTAACAATTTCAGAGAAAAGCTCGTTATAATGCTTCATATTCTTATATGCCTCTGTTTCCATCCCCATCCATTTTCGTGTAAAGTAGATAATTTTCATGTTTGCATACGTTTTACCTGTCGCTATACCCAACCTCGAGGCAATACCAGCTTTATTCCCATATCGTTCAGCTAAATTATTTGATTGCATTCTCATATAATCAACGACTTCGGATAATGCCTTATTTGCGACAATGTTTATCGGAAGAACCATAATCGCTTTCCGAAGCATTTCACCTTGCTTTTGCTGTTTCACATGGATAAGTTCATGTGGAAAAACCAAACGCATGTTCTCATCAATTATATTCTTCAGGTATTGCTCTGTTGCCTGTTTAGCAGTTTCTGGACTAACTCCTTCACCATTTGCAATAGTGCGCAAATCGGATACGTTTTTTTTATCTACCGAATGAATAGAGTCACTCAATCCTTTCTCTTTTAATTCATGAAACATCTCTTTGGCTAAAAATCGATTTAATCGATGATTTAATTTTTTAATCTTATCTCCAAACGTTACCTTATTGTCCAATTCCTTTGTAATGTCATTAAACTGATTAAGAGCCTTTCGCTGAATCATACCTACGCCCATTACGGCATTTCCCGTAAGTAAATTTACATGACCTAAAGCAAAATCAGGTTTATAATTTATCGTAATTTTTACTTTACGAATCTTATCCTCAGGCACACCAATACCTTTCATGAAAAGCGCTAATTTCTCCGTGTCTACCTTTACCTCATATGGGAGCTTATATTCTTGTGGTGTGCCTTTATATTCAACGCGAGGTAAAAATTGTGGAATTTCGCCCGAACGCACTTTTTGATGAACAAAATTAGGATTTACTTCAAGATTTACCATAATGTGACTATCTCACTTACCACATATCTCTACAATAGTTTTGACTATCTCAGAGAGCGGCTTTGTTGATGGTTTCATTTTGGGATTTTTGGCTGATCCATTTAGCACCATATGACGACTCGCATGGAGAAACCATGTGGCATCTGGTTCATCTTTTTTCAACTGTTCATATACTGGTGTGAGATCTATATCATCTTTGGGTAATGACTTTATGCGTAAATACCCTTTTTTGGGATCTTTTCTCACCGCGATAGTGTATCCACGACGCTGCGCCACATGTACCACCTCATCGTTTACTGTTTCGAGAGCAATACCCTTACCCCATTTGGTCATAAATTCTGTACTGTTTTTTTCGATTTCAGATTCTGCCCAAACTTTGTTTTGCATCACCTTGTAAATCGCGTCGAGAGATTGAAATCCAAGTTCGACGATTTTCATAGGATTATCTGAATACAACAACCTCCACCCATCTATCTGTGTGTGCAATGAAAAATCCCACAAATCTTCTTCTGCTCTAGGATAAAAAACTTCACGGAAGTGATCGATATCGTTTATTTGGGCCACCATTCTCTCTAATGCTGGAATGGGGCCAGTAAGCCTGACCGCCTCTTCATAAACCAACCGTGCTGCACATGTATCGGCATCTGTCTGATGATGATCAAATTTGCCAAAACCCGTATCTACATGCAAAATCTCGGGATCGCTATCTGGCTCCATACCATTGAGCGTCGTACCTGCTGGCACAAACGCGCATGATGCTTCTTCCCAATCGGGCCAAAATGTTTTGACTATCCAAATACTAGCTATAGCATCTTGATCAGGTCCTATATGTGCAACGATGGTTTTCATGAATATATTATACCTTACTTCACGATTGGTGGCTGTCCTGCTTTAATATGAGTTATGATATCGGCGATACGCTCTGCTTCTTTGCCCTTCGAGGCCGCTAGTAACTGTTTTCCTTCTGAGTTTTGTGAAAGATATTTTCGCCACTCCACTGCAGTTTTTCGAATCTTACTTCGTTCTTTTGCTGCAGGACTCCTCCCGCTCAACATGACGATGATCGGCGCATAAAACCATAACTGTGTGAGCTTGTTTGCAGCATGCCATTTTCCTTCTGTTTTGAAATGTTTGTCTACATCCGCCATCTGAGTAGGCACATCTTGTTTGGCTTTATCAAAAGCCTTCCATGCTTCTCCATATGGAATAGCAGACTGAATTTTGGTAATTTGACGCACTACTTCTTTTGACACAGGACCACTTGGACGAAATATGTAATCAAATCGCGCCTTTATGCGCTCTCCTATAGTCTCGCGTCTAAATTCTCCTATCTCACCCATAGATTAGTCCGTGCCTTTCGGAGTGAGTAGCTTGATACAATCTTGTTCACTGACCAATGAAGCATCGGTTTGACTTCGTTTTTTCATCTCAATGAGATCCCCAGTTTTTTGGGAAACAACTAACCGGATTGGAAGTCCTATAAGATCTGCGTCAGCAAATTTGACCCCTGCTCCTGTATCTCGATCATCCCAAAGTACTTCGATGCCCATAGCCCAAAGTTTGGTGTACAGCGCTTGTGCTTTTTCTTCTCCGCCTGGGAGCGAGATAAGGTGCACGTGATACGGTGCAATTTCAGGTGACCAGATGATACCTTTGTCATCATGACTCATTTCAACTGATGCAGCCAGCGCCCTCGTCATACCTATTCCATAACACCCCATGATGATAGGTTTTTGCATTCCGTCGCTATCCGTAAACTGCGCTTTCATCTTGTCCGAATAGACGGTACCGAGCTTAAACACATGTCCCAGCTCGATAGTTCGAGCTTCTTTGATTGTACCCTTGCCACACTTCACGCATACTTCACCTTCTTTCACTTCACGTATATCCACAAACTTAGAAGGAAGTGCCACGTCATCGCCAAAATTTACATTTATGTTGTGGAAATGTGTTTTGTTTCCTCCACATTCAAAGTTCACTCGGCCTTCGCAAGAGAGATCCCATAGCACCTCAACATCTTCTGGCAATCCCACGGGTCCGGCATACCCGACTTCTGCACCCGTAACGCGTCGCACTACATCTGCTTTTGCCAGATGTAAATTCATGCATCCCAACAAATTTCCTAGCTTCACTTCGCTTACCGAATATTCTCCTCGTACGCAGACAGCTACAACCATGTCATCCGCCTGATACAGCAATGTTTTGGTTGTTTGCTCAACTGGAATTTGCAAGAATTTTGCCAAGGCTTCGACTCCAATGATATCTTTTCCCTCCACTTCTTCCATGGATTTTTTGGGTTCATTTTGGACAAATGCTGGAAATTTCGACTCTGCTTTTTCTACATTTGCTTTGTAATCGCCTTCGCTACACACAAGAATTCTATCTTCTCCAGCAGCAGACTCCACCATAAATTCTTCACTCCCAGTGCCCCCTATGGCTCCACTATCTGCCTTCACCACAATCACAGGCAATCCGATACGTTTAAATATAGCGTGATATGCTTCGCTGACTGTAGCAAAGCTTTTTGCCAACCCTTCTTCATCTTTATCAAAAGAGTATGCGTCTTGCATGAGAAATTCACGAGTCCGCAAAAGCCCACCATTTACCCGCACCTCATCTCGATATTTCCACTGATTTTGATTTACGATCACTGGCATATCTTTATGACTGCTTATAAATTTACGAGCGATATCAGTCACCGTTTCTTCATGTGTAGGAGCAAGGAGATATTGACCACCGTGCTTTGCTTCAAACACAGCTAATACTTTTCGCCATTTAGTAAATCTTCCAGTTTCTTCCCACAAGGATGCAGGGTGCACAAACGGCATAAGAATATGTTGGATACTTCGTTTCGTAAATTCTTCTTTGATAATACGGTCTATTTTTTCCAGCACTCTAAATCCCAATGGAAGAAAGGTGTAGATACCCGCAGCAACTGGAGTGATGTATCCTGCACGCAAAAGAAGTTGATGACTGATAACCTCACTACCTGGTAATTTTTGCCTCGATGTTTTTCCGATCAGTTGACTATATTTCATATACACTCCTTTCATAAGTGTACACTTTTTTCCACAAAAAAAGGTACCGTTCTTATTTGTATAAGGACCCCGATGTAGCTCAGGGTGGTACCACCTTAATTACTTCTCAAATAAATTTTACGGATTTTAAACCGTCACGCTTATTAGGCGTACCGCTTGTTCCGTTCGGAGCGGAACTATGTATGAACTTTTGGTACATACACGCGTTTACTAAACTATTTGGTAGTATAAATCTCTGTTGTTGCCCTGTCAAATTTAGCCGCGAACGAGCCTAAGAATATCATTTATAGAAACAATGAATATAAGGGCAAGCAACACAAGCATGCCTATCTGATGCGTAGATTTTTCAAATGCAGGACGTACTCTCCGTCCTAATATTTTTTCTAAAATAACAAAGGCAAGTCTTCCCCCATCCAAAGCTGGAATCGGTAAAACATTGAGCACTGCAAGATTGAGAGATAGAATACTTGCAAATTCAAGCACTGCTCGCCATCCAAACTTCACCGCTTGTCCAGTCACTTGAGCTATCCCAATAGGTCCTGCCACATCAGCTTCAGGAGCTCGCAATGTCACTAATCGCCAAAGCGTGCTACCAAGAGATGTCAGCATATCTCTAGCTCGAGTAAGATTTATCACCAACGCCTTATACGGTGCTTCTCTCCATGAGTATTTATGCACCTCTAAATCAGATATAGCCACTCCAATAGCGCCTTGCCCGGCTGGAGGATTTTTTCGTGGTGTCATACTGATTGTTGGAAGTAGCTCACCATTTCTCTCTACAGCCATATATACTTGCTCGCCTGCATGGAGCTTTGCAAAATTTATAAGATCTGCACTGACGCTAACGGGGCGAGGATCACTCGGTTTTCCAAGAGCATCCACTGTCCATACTTTTATGACGATATCGTTTACTGCAAGCTTCGCCTCCGCTGCAGGAGATCCAGATACAACTTTCTCCAAATGCACCCTACCGGAAGGTTCCTGTATACCACTGGTCAGCAAGAACATAGTAATACCCACAGCGAGGATAAAATTCATAAATACACCAGCACATAAAATAGCTGCGCGTTCTTTTTTGCTTCGTGCAAAAAAATATTGTTTTACATTTTTCAATTTAGCACTTGTACCATCTTCCGCATCCTCACCAGAAAGCTTCACAAAACCGCCGATGGGAAGCCAATTGAGAGAGTATTCTGTGGAACCTATTTTCTTTGCAAATATTCGAGGGGGTAATCCCATGCCAAATTCTTCTACATTTACACCAATAAGCTTCGCGACAAAAAAATGTCCTGCTTCATGAATGAGCACGAGTACTGTGAGGATAACCAGAAATGTAACGGCAGTAACAAACATATGATAAATACTTACACTTGGAGCAATTCAGCTTCTTTGCGGGACCCAATAGCATCTATATCTGCAATCATTTCATCTGTTAATTCCTGTACCATTCTCTCTCCATGTTTCTCTTCATCCTCGGAGATTGTTTTATCTGCTACAAGTTTTTGCAAATCTTTCATACCCATTTGCCTTGCTTGTCTCACCATCACGCGACCTGCCTCTAATTTTGTTTTTGCAAGCTTGATATATTCTTGTCTTCGTTCTTCAGAAAGCGGCGGTATAGTGATGCGAATTATATCCCCATCCACAACAGGAGACAGTCCGGTATTTGCTGCTTCCAAACCTTTAGCAATTTCCGTAATAACAGATGGGTCATATGGTGCTATGACAATAGTTTTAGCATCCATAGTAGTAATGGTCGCCAATTCCATGAGTTTCAAATGTTGCGTACCACCATAGACTGTTACCACGATGTGTTCTACGAGGGCAGGGGTAGCGCGGCCAGATCGAATAGAGGCAAGATCGTTACTCGTGACCTCGATTGCTTTTTTCATGCGATCACGAACTTGAGATGTTACAGAGTCAATCATTGTAAATGTATCTTACGGCACAGGGAGTATTTGGGTCAAGAAGAAAAGTATTGAGTTATTCGCCCAATTGCATGCGGGTAAATCGAGAAACAGTGATGTTCTCCCCTACTTTTGCAATGGTTTGTTTCACCAAATCAAGCATTGTAAGTTTTGCATCGCGAATATATGCACTTTCCAAAAGCTCTTTAACGTCTTTTGGCGTCATAGCAGCAATCTGAAGTGTAAGCTCATGAGCGAGCGCTTTGAACTCATCGGTACGAGCAACAAAATCTGTCTCACATCGCAAGTCCACAAGTACTCCAACTTTTCCATTTCCATGGATGTAGCTATGGATAATTCCTTGAGAAGTTTCTTTCCCCTCTTTTTTGGATGCTTTCTCGAGTCCTCGTTCAATTAAAAGCTTTTTAGCTTTTTCATAATCGCCTTTTGCGTCTTCTAATGCTTGGCGACAATCAGAAACCCCAGCTTGTGTTTCTTCACGAAGTTTTTTGAGCAAATCTATAGAAAAATTCATAAGATGAATAAATTTTACGCTTTTTTACTCTTTGAAGGCTTTTTTGGCTCTTCTACTATTTTTGTCTCTTCTGCTTTGACTTCCTTTACCACACCATTGAGGTTCGTTGGCATATCCTTAGGCTCGACTTTTTCTGCTGCTTTTTTCGCTGCTTTCTCTGCTGCAACGGCTAGCGCAACTTTTTCTTTTTCTGCGAGTTCTCGGCCTTCTTGATAGGCTGCGGTTACTGCAGTCACGATAAATTGAACAGATCCGACTGCGTCATCGTTTGCTGGAATAACAAAATCAATGCCATCTGGGTTTGCGTTGGTATCGACAATACCAATCACGGGAATTTCCATGCGCTTTGCTTCTCGAACTGCTGACTGTTCTTTCCGTACATCGACAACAAATATTGCGGATGGTAAATTATCGAGCGCCAACACACCACTATAGTCGACATTCAAACGATCAAGATAATGAGAAAGCTTTGTCTGTTCGTGTTTTGGATATTTTTTCTTCCATGCTCCAACAGCTCTTTCTTCCATGAGGCGTTTAATCTTCTGAATATTGCGATGGACACTCTCCCAATTAGTCATAAATCCACCGATCCAACGCTGTGTCAAAAATGCTGCTCCAGCAGCTAACGCTGCTTCATGGACTACTCCGCGAGCCTGTCGCTTTGTACCCACAAATAATACGGATTTACCCTCGGATGCGAGTCCATACACGAACTGCATAGCAGCTTCCAATCCTGACTTGGTTTTTGCCAAATCTATGATATGAATACCATCTTTTTCGGTCCAGATAAATTCTGCAGCCTTGGGGTGCCAACGCTCAGATTTGTGACCAAAATGACAACCTGCTTCTAATAATGCCTCTAGTGTTATATCTTTCATAATATTTTTATATAAAAAAAGCGCCGATACGACGGCGCAATATATGCATACATCGTATCTCTTCAACCGCCACTCGATGATTCAGTTACCTGAATAGAGATACTATTCGAGTGTGTGGAATAGATGAAGTATACACGATCTTTCCGCATTCATCAAGAGATGGGAAATTCTGAGCAAAGTACTTCGACGTGCTTGCGAACTGCCAAAAGCCGTGCATTACCAGAAAGCTCATGCTTCACTTTACTCAAAAAGAGTATTCGACTTTCTTTGGTTTCTGGCATACGGTAATGAGCTACTTCCCGAACCACCTCTATTATCCATGCTCCTATTTTTTTCATCTCATTCTCACCCATTCCCCGCGTCGTCACGGCTGGTGTACCAAGTCGGATACCTGATGGGTAAACAGAAGATCCTGTGTCAAACGGTACTGTGTTTCGATTTACTACAATTCCGGCAAATTCTAGCGCCCACGCAACCACCCAAGCAGAAGCATCTATAGTACGAAGATCTATAAGAACCAGATGCTTATCCGTGCCCCCACTTACCACATCAAATCCCGCTTCTATAAAAATATCTGCTAACTGTTGTGCATTTTTCACCACTTGTTTTGTATAGCGAGAAAATGCTGGTGTTTTTGCCTCACCTAGGGCTACAGCAATGCCAGCGATGGTGTGCTCGTGCGGACCTCCTTGAAGACTTGGGAACACTGATTGGTCTATCAATGTAGAGAGCTCTTTTTTAGAAAAAATCATAGCGCCTCTAGGCCCACGCAATGTTTTGTGTGTTGTCATCATGACGACGTCTGCGTATGCAAACGGGGAAACGTTTGCGCCACCTGCTATAAGTCCTGCCTCATGAGAGACATCAGCCAGATAGTACGCTCCTACAGAATGAGCAATCTCGCTCATACGCTTATGGTCTATTTCACGAGGATACGCGGTACCTCCAGAAATAAGTAATTTTGGCTTATATGCTTTTGCCTGTTCTTGGATCTGGTCGTAATCAAACACTCTGGTTTTTTTGTCCACATGATAAAACTCCACATCCCAAAATTTTGATTGAATGGTCACTTTCTTATCTGGCAACTGCCAGCCATGAGACAAATGCCCCCCATCGGGTAAATACATGGAAAAAATCTTTTCATTCGGAACAAGAAGCGCTGAAATAATAGCTAAATTTGCTGGACTACCGCTTAACGCCTGTACATTTACACCCCATGCATCAGAAGATAACCCAAACAACGCCAAGGCACGAGTCTTACATACAGTCTCTAATTCGTCCACAACAGCGTTTCCTTGATAATATCGTTTACCCGCTTGTCCTTCAGCATATTTATTTATAAAGACAGACCCAACCGCCGTACGAACTGCCGCTGAGGCATAATTTTCTGAGGGAATCATCTCGAGGACATTTGACTGACGTTTTTCTTCGAGTGCTATAAGACGTGCTATTTGACTATCCATGAAGGGATTATATCACTTTCGGAAGTGCTGTTTTCTCAAGAAGTTTATCTATTGCTGGAGCTACCGCTCCACAGATAAATGGCTTCAGCTCTGCATTGGTAACATGTTCCCATGTGGCATACCGAATTATTTCTTGTGGGACATCATCCATAGAATCAGCAACGCTTACAACGAGTGGCTTTGTCATGTCATAAAATGATCGACCTCCATTTGCTATAGACAACCCTCCAGAAGTTTCTGCAACAGTGGACTTAGGTTGAGAGGCATATGCGACCACTTCTTCTCGAGTAAACGGTCTCATGGTGGCACGTACTCGAACCACAACTGTGGAAGGTTCGGACACTCCATCACGACTAGTTCGAATTCCTGTCATAGCATTTACAATCTCTATATCTTTTCCTGATTGCATCATAGCTTCAGGTGAATGCATAGCCCACTGTACTGCTTCCTCTTTTGGTTTTTCAAGAACCGCTATCTCTGTATCACTTACATGGACAAGCTGTACTGTGTCCGTATACAAAAGCATTTTTTCATTTCCTTTTGTATACAAATCTCCATCTTCCACAATGACATTGGCAATCCCAGATATAGCTTGCGCCATAGCAATATCGTCCTTAGCTTTTCGTTCCGCGATCATCTGAGGACGATGCTCGGTATGAGGAGCTATTTGATGAATTTGGTCTTCATTAAACAACGGTTCTCGTTGCGTAATTTTGTGATTAGGAAGCCACTTTTGAAAAATATCAGCTTTACGATTGCCGTCACTACTCGTAACAAATGTAATAGGGAGGGTTTCAGATGAGTTCATGCTCCTCCTTTCCCACTAAAAAAGGCCCCAGCTTGGGCCTCCTGTATAAAAAATAAACTAAATTGGTTGTGTGTTTGATTTTTCATTTGGTGTCCTACGTCCTAGTCTTTCGACTGGGTGGCGTTACTTGAGAAAAAACAACTATTACCTTTATTAAACTAAAAATCGCTCAAAAAGCTATTTCGAGCGCTTTTGATGATTATAGCAAAATATACAGATTTGTCAAGAGATCGCTCATGGTAAATGCCCTAAAAGTGAGGATAGATATTAGGCACGAATCGTGCCTATATAGTGTGGAGTGGCGTAACTGTAGCCTTATCATTTTCCAGCTCAATTTTGTACCCTCCTGCCATGGGCACATAAGGTAGCTTCAAAAGCGCTTCAATCGTGAGTGGTATTCCCATGTAGTGTGCTGCCATAAGCATCGTTTGATCTCCATGGGTTATCAGTGCAAATGTTTTATTTTTATGCTGATTGAGCTTCTCGTTTACTATGTCTAGCGTTCGTATAAAAACCTCATTTATAGTTTCTCCATTTCCCGCCTTTCGAAAGTCCGTATCATATATATTCCAATCAAACGGAGTAATAGCTTCAATTTCTGGCACGGTCAAACCTTGGGCTGGAGATCTCACTTCAAGCAGACGCACATCAACCAGAGGAACAAGTCCATGCGGCTTGGCTAAGATAGCAGCTGTTTCCTGTGTGCGCTCCATGGGGCTCGTGTAAATAGCGGTAAATGGCACTTCTCTAAGCTGGTCAGCTAACTTTTCTACCATCACTATCCCCTCTGGGGCTAAATGAAATCCGGGCAGTCTATATGGAATTACACCTTTCGGCGTTAGATATTTACCATGACGAATTATATACAGTGTGGTCATGAGGAGATAAGATTTTTTTGTCGCAATATGTCGATGACCTTATTGTGAATAGCTTCTTTGGAGAGAATTTCACCGTTTTCTACACATTCTATAAGCACCCAGTTCTTTCTTTTCTTGGCCAATGATAAATACATTCGCTCTGATTCCTGCCGATGTTGCAGGTCCGCTTCCAGAATATCTTTGCGATCACCTAGATATGCTCGCTCACCTTTCTTTTTGGTCAACTCCATGCCAATTTGCCATGGTACATGGAGATATATGACGATGTCTTCTCGTGGAATCTTATGTACTTTGTACTCTAGTTCATCGATCCATTCGAGAAATTCGTCTCTCTTCTCACTCGGGAGTCTAGCTCCTTGATGCGCCATGTTGCTGGTCGCATACCGATTTGAAACGATTACGCCACCATGAGAGAGCCAGTGATCCATTTCTTCCTTGGCACTTGCTCGATCCAACGCATACGCAAGAGACGCCAAATAAGGCGACACGTCACTACCAAATTCCCCTGCCAAAAATCTTCCTGCAAACTTTCCATGAAACGAAGAATAATATCGAGGGAAATCAAATCCTTTTGCGTTTGCCCCATGATCCTTAAGGTACTGCATCAGCATTTCTGATTGGGTTGTTTTTCCGCTCCCGTCACCACCGTCTATAACTATAAGAACCCCTCTTCGCGACTTATCGACCACAACCTGCTCTAAGAAGTGTTTCAGTGTAATAGGTAAACTATCCTCATCATAATGCTCCAAAAACAAGTGATCAGAAGGATTGCCGGTGATCATGGTAGAAAGCTCATTGGGTGCGTCTTTGTAAAACAGGGCAAGCACTGGCTTGTGATGCGTCAGTGCATACACCAGCTCTCCCCCTACGCCACTTGATGGCTTGGTCACTTCTGCTATGACACAATCTGCACTGTCTATGGCACTTTTTTCTCGTTGAAAAATCTCTTCGGGAGTTAACTTTGCATCAGATTCGAGCTTGGCGTGATCGAGAATTTGCTCACCAGAGGTAAGTGTATGCCCCATGCTTTTAAGCTCGTGTATAATCGCTGTTTCTTGGGGAATATAATCACCGTTATTTGTGGTTGCTGCAGTAAAAAATATTTTCATTATTCATTTATCCTAGCATATTTACACACTCGTAAACGCTAGGCAAAGTAACATCTGCGATAGCACTTACTGTATCAGACCACACAAGACACGTTTTGATCCCAAGAGTTTTAGCAGGTACTAAATCTACCAATTCCCTATCTCCTATCATCACGTGACTCTCCGCTGGGAGCCCAGTCTTATCTAAAATATATCGAAATCCTTTATCGCTCGGTTTTGTTTCCCCTACAATCTCGCTTGTTACTATTTCTTCAAAGTTATCTTTTGGTACCCCCAACAGCGCTAATCCTCGAGTTACAGATTCCTGACTGCCATTTACCAACATAAGGTGTCGATAGTGAGAAAGTTGCGCAAACATTTCATTTAATTTCGGATCTGGATGCAAAAATACATCGTAGTTTGTACGTGCTGATGTCTCTCGAGATGCATCAGCGTGGGAAATTCCTGTGATGCGAGAAACGGTCGTGGTACCACTGGGGGTTTCTACTTTATATATCTTATAAAACTCTACTGTAGCTTTCTCGACACTCCATCCTGTGTGAGCTACGATAACGTCTATTTCTGTTTGATGAATTTGATCCCAAAGGGCGGGAATCTGTTTATATAGCGTACCATCAAAATCCCAAATACATACTGCAATTCTCTGAAGTTTTTTCATATATCTAGTGTACACTACGTCGTGGTAATGCGTGGCGCACAAGCGACACAAACTGTATTTGAGCATCTTTATTTCTCGTTATATCAAGCGTATCAGTATTGATTTTCACCACAGGAATAGTTGTATTTTGCTCTAACCATTTGCGATTAAGTTTATCCAAAAGCTCAAGATAATCAGTAGGTATGCTTTGCTCAAATCCTCGTCCCCGTGCTGCAATCCTCTTTTCTATAACAGGCACTGATGTATCTAAAAATACAATAAGATCAGGATTAGGAAAATGTGGAGTAAATTCATGATAAATTTTCTGATACAACGCCCATTCGGCATCGTCCATGTTTCCTAATTCATGTTGTGCTCGAGCATAGGAAAAAACATCTTGAGTAATCGGTGTATCCTGAACAACGGAAGATTTACTGAGAATAGATTTCGTTTCAGTCATTTGACGTATCTTTTCCATGAGAAAAAATAGCTGCGAATGAAACGCCCACCGCTTCATATCTTGGTAAAATCGAGGCAAGAATGCATTTTCTTTTACGTTCTCTTCTATAAGCGTAAAATGCAATTCTTTTGCAAGCAAATTTGCTGCAGTGGTTTTTCCACTTCCCATGGTACCCATGACGGCAATATATTCGTTATGTTCCTTCATACTCTAGTAGTGGTTCTATCACAGTTTAGGTAACCTTGACAATACGCGTATCCGAAAGGTACGATAGGCGCTAGAAAGGCACATTAAAAGAACGGTAAAAAAACTATAAGCGTGTGGTCCCACGTAGCTGTACAGCGAAGTGGGAATACGAGGAAGGGGGTCCCCCGATGAACATCGGGAGGCATTCGGACATCAAACCATAATGTTGGTTTGATAGTATCTGCGGAAACCCCTCGGTGGTACTTCCCACCGTGACAATGATCGGAAAAACCTAGATGGTAACATCTAGACTAAATGATCACTGACGAAGTCCGTTCTTCTGACATCTATTTATTCTTCATTCATCGCAGAAGTGCTACGAGCACACTGCAAAAGGAGGCACTATGTGTGGCATATTCGGATACGTTGGTAAAAACAATCAAGCAGCGAAACTGGTACTCTCAGGGCTTAAAGAACTTGAATATCGTGGCTATGATTCATGGGGTGTGGCTGTCGTACCTCTTAATGACAGTCAGGATGCTATCAACACGATTGTAGTGAAAAAAAGTGCCGGAAAAATCGGCGATGCTGATGTAAATGACTTACCCAGTGGCACACTTGCATTTGGTCATACTCGCTGGGCCACGCATGGGGGTGTTACAAAACTAAACGCTCACCCGCACCTAGACTGTAGCAAAACGATTTCTGTCATCCACAATGGCATTGTAGAAAATTATGAAGAACTCAAAAAAATGCTCGTAAAGAAGGGTCACAAATTTGTATCTGAAACAGATACCGAGGTCATCGTACATTTGGTAGAAGAACATGCTAAATCCATGATGTTTAGCAAAGCAGTCCAGCGTGCATTTAATGAGCTGGATGGCTTGAACGCTATCATCCTTATCAACACTCGTGATCACCAACTGATCGCAGCCAGAAACGGCTCCCCACTTGTCGTAGGATATGGAGATCATGAAAATTTTCTAGCCAGCGATCCTGCTGCACTTATCTCTCATACCAAGCAAGTGCATTATCTTGAGGATAATGAGATAGCCATCGTAGAGGAAAAAACTATTCATATTTACAATACGCAAACTGGCAATCAAGTAAACCCACGCAAACAAAAACTCACGTGGACTGTAGAAGAAGCCGTGAAAGGCAAATACCCATACTTCATGCTCAAAGAGATCCATGAACAACCTGGGTTACTTTCCGAAATTGCTTCTGAATCACCCGCTCAAGCCAAACTCATGGCAAAAAAATTAAGCACCGCCTATCGCATGTATGCTGTGGGCGCTGGAACAAGTGGTAATGCAGCACGAGCCGCCTCATATATATTTTCAGAGGTTGCCAACAAGCTCATGAACTGGGGAATTGCCAGTGAATTTGACCATAGACTCAGTGTCATGTCCAACAAATGCATGATCATCGCTCTATCACAATCTGGCGAAACCATGGATTTGCTTGAAACGGTCAAAAAACTAAAAGCGAAGGGTATGACCATACTCGCACTTTGCAATGTCGTGGGGTCGACATTATGGAGAGAAGCAGATTTTCGTCTCCCCATAGGGGCTGGACCAGAAAAAGGCGTCGCATCTACCAAAGCGTTCATCACCAAAATAGCCCATTTGATGCTCATCGCACACGCGATGAATGGTGATGTAAAAAAGGGCCAGCTTTTGATTGCTAAAGCAGCTAAAGCAGCACAAGGAGTCGTCAGCGAAACCAGTATTGAACGTATCAAAGCACTCGCACATAAACTTAAGGACACACAGCATATGTTCGTGATCGGGCGTGGAATATCCTATGCTACTGCGCTTGAAAGTGCTCTAAAAATAAAAGAGATTTCCTACATTCATGCAGAAGGCATTGCTGCGGGAGAACTCAAGCACGGTCCACTCGCTCTCGTGACGCACGGTACAGTCTGCATGGTGTTTGCACCACTTGATCGCACGTACGACGACACGCTCACCGCAGCGCGTGAAATGAAAGCACGTGGTGGGTATATCATCGGCATTTCACCAAAACCGTGCGAGGCATTTGACGAATATATCCCTGTTGACGATGCGGGTATGGCGACAATCATTCCCAACGTCATTGCAGCACAATTACTCGCCTATTACCTGACCATAGAGCGTGGATTTGATCCTGACATGCCAAGAAATTTGGCTAAAAGTGTCACGGTAAAATAACGAGCGTTTGTATATCGCCAACGCTTATTTGTATGATGGATAACTTGACCTATCGTACCCATGGGTGTAAACTATGGGCCTTATGGCCAGCATTCGCTACGAACGCATAGAAATCCACAAACTCCCTTCTGTCGAGAATGTCCCGATTGGATTTTGGGATCAACGAATCAAAGAGGTCTCACACCCAGAATTTAAGGGTATTTTTATACTCCCAAATAGAGATGAAGCAGCACGATTTGCCGCTGAAAAAATTCTAGAGGTCGTTAAAGAAAAACCAAACGCAGCAATTACACTTCCTTCGAGTAATCAAGGCAACTCAGTGCTTGAAAAAGTAGTTAGCCTGTCGGCAGAACGTGGTATCTCATTTGACCAAGTGCAATTTTTTCATTTAGACGAATACTTCCCTATCGCTGCGGATAACCAATACAGCTTTAGAGCAAATTTACGAGAGAAAATTTGGAATCCGTTAGGTATACCACCTGCACACATTCATGAAATTGCAGCAAATCCAGACAGCGATGGAAACGTAGTCGCATCAAACTATGAAGCAGAGCTTGCAAAAGTGGAAATTGACCTCGTGCTTCACCCTATCGGACCAGATGGCCATATGGGATTCAATGAAGCAGGCACCTCAAAAGACAGCGTGACACATCTCACAAAGCTTTCGGATAAAACACTATTCCGTGATCATGTAATACGAGGACAAGATAGTCCTGATTACGCTATCACCCAAGGGATCGCAACTATTCTCAAAGCAAAGAAAATTCTCTTTATTGATTTCTCCGCAGACTATAAAGACTTTATGAAAGATGCCCTTTATGGACCCATAAGTGAATCGAATCCATCATCACTCTTGCGAACTATTGGGCAAAAGGTCGAAGTAATCACGACAAACGAGATCGCCTCACACGTACTCCCTAGATAATGCCATCCAATACGCTAAGATAGATATATGATACACAAACATATTGCCATGATCTCTGTGCACGAGTGCCCACTCGCCTCAAGTGAGGGGAAAGAACGTGGTGGTATAAACGTATACGTATTTGAACTTTCCAAAGCGCTATCAAAACTTGGATGGTCTGTCGATATCTATACCCGCACACAAGATGATACCAATCCACGCATAGTTCAAGTATCCAAGTCATTACGAGTAATTCATGTCTCGTGTGGCCCACATACTCCACTTTCCAAAAAAGAAATTTTGAGTCATATAGACGAATTTACCAATAACGTTTTAACATTTATACAAAATGAACACATAACCTATGATGTAATGCACGCACATTATTATTTATCTGGTATAGTCGCGCACGCGCTGTCAAAATCCTTATCCGGAAAAACTCCATGGGTTATGACATTTCACACGTTAGGGCTTATGAAACAACTAGTAAATCACTCGGCACCATTTGAAGACCCTGATGATAGAGTATCTCTAGAAAAATCACTCGCCCAAGAGGCATCAGCTATCATCACTACGAGTGAAAATGATTCATCATATGTGTCTGCACTCTATGATGCACCCAAAGATCGTGTCCATACTATACCTCCCGGCGTCGATACTCACCTTTTTTTCCCTAAATCAAAAGACGAAGCAAAAAAAAATATAGGAGCAGAGTCTGATCACCATATAATACTCGCGGTTGGACGCATAGATCCCGTCAAAGGATTTGATGTATTACTCTACGCTATGAAAATACTTCTTTCGAAACAACCCCAGCTAGCAAATCATGCGTGTCTGTGGATCGTCGGAGGTGATGTGGGAGAAGACCAAGCCAAGTGGTCCACAGAACTTACCAAGCTCAAACACTTGCAAAACGAGCTCAGTCTTTCAACTACCGTGCGATTCATTCCTGCGCTACCACAAGAGAAGCTCGTCAACTACTACAATGCAGCAGATGTTGTGGTCATGCCAAGTCACTATGAATCGTTTGGAATGGTAGCCCTTGAAGCCCTCGCTTGTGACCGACCAGTTATCACGACCGATGTCATGGGGATATCTCCAATACTCAAAGAGTTTCCTAAAGGCCACGTCATATCAGCAAACAATCCAGTACTTCTCGCTGACCTACTTCAACATGTACTCACCCAGCCTCATGGATACTACATAGATAAAAAAGCTATGCACAAATTCGATTGGGAAACCGTAGCAATTCACATAACAGCTGTCTATGAGAAGGTTTTAAAATAATTTAAAGCTTTGCTGCTTCCGCTTCTAGCGCACTAAAGTCTGAAGCTCCACCATCATCCTCTATACTCCGTAAATCTGCAGATAAATCCGCAACTCCGGATGATGTATTTGTATCGGCAAATCCAGATTTGGGTTTACCTACCTCACCGCTCAATGTAGGGACTTCGTCTGAAGCAATCTGTGTAAGCGTAGCCATAGATGCCTGTTGTCGTTCCATGGTTCGAAATATAAACACACCCACAACAACTATCCCCACAATAAATAATGGTATTCCTATAACAAAAATTGATGATTTATTCATATTACGGTGTCGTCGTTACCGTTGGTGTGGTAACAGGTTCCTCCATAACCTTAGCAAGTTCTGCATGCGCGAGATATACTGCTTTTTTCGCTGAATTGATAAGCGTGGTGACCGCATCAAGATCGGATTTTAGTGACTTCATAACCGCTTCCATGTCGCTTTTAAGCGTCTCGTCGCTAGTGACGGTTGCCACATATGTTTTTCCAGCCTGTGTTGTAATTGCGGTAAGTGCACTTGCAACAGCACCTTGTGCTGATGAAACTGCAGAATCAACTTTTGCTATGTCCTTTCCAGCTTTTTGTGCCTCTGCAGCACGCGTGGAAATTTTATCCAAAATCTCCTGCATCTTAGAAACAAAGGCAAGCATGATTGTGGTTCGTTTTTTGTTATGCTCGCCAATTTTGACATCAAGTGAGGCAGCGATCGTTTTCTTCTTTGTATCTTTCAGTTTTGATAACTTTTCGGAAAATACCTTTCGTGCGGTATCTGTATTTAACTTTGCTCTCGCTTGGTTTTGTTCAAGCTCTTCTTTCTGATGAGCTTTTCGGGCATCAAACACTTCTTTCAATTTTTTCTCTCGCTCACGAATATTTTCCAAGACCTCTTTCCTACTTAAATATTCCTTTTTTTCTAATGATTTTGTAGGCTTGATTGTAGACCCTGTCGTAGAGTCATCGTTATCGTCATCTGACTGACTCCCTGTGGCGCCTGAACTATCCTGAGCATCATCGTCATCATCATCTGAACTGCTTCCAGAACTACTACTTGCACCACTTGCGCCACTCGTATCCTCTTCTTGAGAATCACTTTGTGATAGTACGACCGCGGTAGAATCTCCTTTTACTGCGGGCTTTGTGGGATTTGTGGGATTTGAGAGGCCAAGACCAAATAAAACTAATCCGAGCAGTTGATCAAGCATAGAATTAGTATGCACCTGAAGAAAATTATATGTCAAGACAATAGAATATACACTCCTCTACAATGCTTTGTTTGCGGCTGGATCTTGAGAGAATAATTCTGCTTTCCCAAGTTTTATATAATATTCGGCTCGTTGCATCTCGGTCCCTATGTAAATAAGGTGGCTTGGAAGCACCAAATACTCTCCTATATTTATCATCTCTATATACAACTCCATTGCGGTTTTGCCACGCCATTCTTTCAACAGTAATCCACCATTAGGAGCATACAGCTTCACAACGATTTCCCATTCTTTTTCGTTTGGCTTCTTGGCATATTTCGTAGGTCTCCCTACGGACATTTTTTCAGATTCCTCCACAGAGATGACTATGTTCCCTCGTGGATCATCTTCAAACATTTGGCGACTCGTGTACCCTAATTCCTTTTCTAAATTTTCTGAAAGAATCTTCTCTACTAGTGCATAATCATCGCTATAGATGTGCGCACTGTGGGTGATCATGACAAATGTTCCCATAGGAACCCCTGATTCGTCTGATATAAGTTTCTGAAGTTTGCGTAAACTAAAGACGTTTCGTGGCCAACCATGCACCATGTCTTGTGAGCGAAAATGCGTCGTCATAAACAATTTTCCATCTTGGATAGAACAGAGTATTTGTGTCAGACATGGTGTGTCGCCTTTGTTTACCTCGCTCCAATCCTCTTTTACTTTCGCAGTTACTGCTATCATTTTCTTGCTAAATGGTCTGTTTTTTATAAGATCAATAATATTTTGTATTTGGTCTACTCCATCAAAGTTTCGCAATCGCTGTCCGTAGGTATAGGCTATCCCTGGTATCTGTTTGGCAGACAACACTTGTGGATAATACGTGTCCAAATCTTTTTGACTAAAAGGAAAGAATGATGGCATGTATGGATTATCCGGATCCTCTTCGTAGACAACTGCCATAATGTTCAACAACTCTTTCAGTTCATTTTCTTGTGTATATCTCGTCGTTTTGTTCCGTCCATATCGCATAATATTCTGCAAAATCTTTAACCATGTTTGCGCAGCTGTTTTCCCATGCACGCGTACGCCAATTTGTTCACTTGGATAGGTAAATGGTTTCGGTCTACTTGTTGGAAAAATTTGAGGCTTAGTGAATGGCATGGGAGGCTCTTTTGATAATTTTTCTACTGTTTGTTGTAGCTCACTTACTGGCTTACCACGAAGATTGATCACTTCAACCGATTTACGAAATAATTCGATAGCTTCTAATCCAATTTCTTTTTCGATCTGACCTTTTTTTTCATCACCGATAATAAAAAAATTCTCGTCAACACCGTTTGCCATAAGCGCCAATAGAGCTTGACCACTGCGAGAAAGATCAGCACCCCACAATACAATTTTACGTATGTGCGGACTAGCATAGACATTACGAATCATGGCAGAAATACCTGCAGAAGAATAAAGATTTCCTATGGCACAATATGTTTGACCTTTGAGCAGATCCGCTACCACCTGCCTCTCAGTCCACATGATAGCAACACCCACAGGGTTTGTGGGGTCTTTTACATGTAGCACTTGTTTATAGAGTATTGGCCAATCCATATCAAAATATCCACTTCAACACACCACTATTTCTACTTTTTACCGAACGTGCCTCGCCAGAAGACTCATAAGAAAATGTGTCAGAGCCGAATGGCAAATGCTTTATAAGTCCACCGCGTCCTACCACAAAGCGCACACTTCGATGCCGTTCCATTGCTTGTGATGTCCTCAAAACAGTAATTGGTTTCTCTGCTATCACAACGTTTCCACCGTCTTTATGAACAATCACGCGCAATGTTTCCCCACGTATATGAATTATGTTGTGCCGTTTCATGCGTTAATCCTGTGAAATCCTACTTGCTAACGCAGATTTTTGCCCAACATATTTTGCCGCTTTTTTCTTGGTATACGGCACAGCAGCAGGTGAAGTGAGTTCTTCAAATGTCATACTGCAAATTCGCATATTGGGATAAAGTGCCACAGGCATTCGACCCATGTTCCCAAGCTCCATAACGACAACACCACTCCAGCCTGGGTCAAAAATGCTCGCCGTAGAATGCACGACTATTCCCAACCTTCCCAAACTCGATCGCCCTTCAAGTCGCCCTATTAAATCATCTGGTAATTCAATTTTTTCGATCGTTGTCGCCAATACAAAATCACCGGGTTGTAAAATAAAAGCCTCACTGGACTTTAATGTGATTTCAGTCATCATGTCGGTTCCAAGTTTAGGATTGTTTGGATCTATAAATGCCATTTTACTGTGATTGAACACACGAAACTGGCGGCCTAAACGAAGATCTATCGAACAGGATCCCATTTGAGTTTTCAGATCTAGTGGTGGGGAAATTTTTATTCGCTTAGATTTAAGCGATTTGAGAATGTCGCGATCAGATAAAATCATGCACGAAGTATAAAAGAAATGGCCTATAAGTACAAGCAGGTATCACAAACAGTTTAACCCGTAGTCTGCTATTATACAAAGATGATTCGTGCAGTTATATTAGACATTGATGGTGTATTGGTAGGCGAAAAAATCGGATATAACTCACCGAACCCGCATCCTGAGGTTATATCGGCTGTCCAAAAAATTCATACTGCGAATATACCCGTGACCTTCTGCACTGGAAAGCCACATTATGCAATCAAAAGCCTAATCGACGAATGTGGCCTAGACAATCCTCACATCACCGACGGAGGCGCACTTGTTATAGATCCCATAACACAAAGAATTGTAAAAAAATATCCTATGTCTCACGAACTTGTTGAGGCGCTTATCGATACCTATCTTGGGGCAAACATATACATGGAATTGTATACGCCTGACGGGTATATCATCCAAAAGAATCAATTTCGTGAAAATCTAACGCCGGTGCATACCCACGTACTCCAAACCCCTCCCATGATTGTAGATTCACTAAAAACCGAAGCAAAAAAACAAGAAGTAATAAAAGTTATGCCAATAGCAAAAAACGATCAAGAGAAAGTAAAACTCATGAAATTATTTGAACCATTTAGCTCTCGCGCTACATTGAGCATGGGTGTACACCCGATCGCGAACCCGCATCAGTTTGGCCTCATCACTGCACACGGTGTGTCGAAAAAACAATCAGCACTCGATGCGATACACACACTTGGCATAGATATGTCTGACTGTTTGGGTGTTGGTGACAGTACAAGTGATTGGCAATTTATGGAGCTTTGCGGATATGCTTCAACTCTGGGAAACGGATCTACAGAACTCAAAAATCTCGTAAATGTAAAGAACGACCGTGGATTTATAACAGACAAATCGGTGGACGAAAACGGTATACTTTCTATCTTCGAGCATTTCTCACTTAGCTAAATATCTGTGCCGCTTGGCAAGGGGAAATTTTTCTATAGCGTATCGAAGCATCGTGCGTGGCATTACCTTGTGATAACTCGTCAAAAACTTCTCCTCTACTTTCACATTTTTCTTCCCTATTTCTCGGAGCATCCACCCTGTGGCTTTATGAATTAAATCTTCGGAATCACCTAGCAACAGTTTTGCCAGCGCAAGCGCGTCAGTATAGTCCTCATGTTTGATAAATGTAAATGTAGAAAGAATTGCAATTCTTCGCTTCCAAAGATTTTTCGATTTCGCAAACGTAAATAACAACGACCTACGTTCTGGATGCATCATCATATATGCACCTAGGATGTTGGGGGCTGAACAATCCACCAAATCCCAATTATTTATACGATCTACATGAGAAAGATAGAATTTGTAAACATTTGCACGAACATTTTCATCTCCTTTTTGAAATCTGTTCACTAATATAAATAACGCTACCATGCGACACTCGTGAATTTTTGAATGTAAAAGTTTTGCAATTTCTTTCTGTGATAAATTCTGAAATTTGCGTGAAATTTTCCTCTGTTGTGGTACCGTCACACCAATAAACACATCCCCTTCTCCATACTCTCCTTCACCTGTCTTAAAGTACCACGCGGAACTTTTGGCTCGGGCTGCAGTAGCCACGAATTGCAGGTCTACCAATACGTGTGTGTCAGTCAAATCGTTTTTCACACATAGAGTATACCACCGTGCTTTCGTAAGTGAGTCAAACGCGCTATAATTTGCTCCTTATGGCTAGACCCGAGCATCGACCACTCCATCATTCACACCCAGAACAACCCGCGTGGAAAGAACACTCCACTGGACTTGGTTCTGTATCTGTATTTTTAAGTGACAGCGAAGGAAGATTGCTCATGGTACAAGATTTAGAAAAATATGGGGGCAAATGGTCACCAATCGCAGGATATATAGATGATATAGATCATGAAGAACCAGAAATGGCTGCTCTTCGTGAAGCAAAAGAAGAATTGGGATTGGATATTCGACTTGATGAGCTCTTAGGCGTATGGCACTACTATACTACCGGAGATACAGAAAATAATGGTAAACCACACATGCACATCGGATACGCGTACACAGGCACAATTTTGGATGGCACGTTTACCATGCAAAAGGAAGAAATTCAAAATTTTAACTTCTTTACACCGGAACAATTTGAAAAATTACATACAGAAGGAAAAATCAAAACACCACAATACAATGTCAAAGGATATGAGCTATGGAAAAATAATACTCGTCACCCCAGAAGCGTGGTAGTAACCAACAATAATCACTAAGATTATTGTATGTTGTATTTGCTCTCTAGATGAAACTTGACGATATTTGCCAAATTTTCTAATCCTACGGCGTCGTGTATATAGTACGTTGTATCTATTACCAATGCATCATCAGGTTGATCAAGCAACCCATTTGCTCGATCCCGAGAATCACGACCTGACACATATGAAGATTCGGTAAGAATCTGGGATGTAGCCATAACTTTTCTATTTACCCGATATGAAGCTGACGCGTCAGGATCTGCATACAAGAATGCTTTAAGATGTGCTTGCGGAAACAAGTCAACACCTGTTTTTCTCCCAACGATTACTGCTCCACCAAGACGATCTACCACATCACGCCAAAGCGTATAGAGTCTCATACGCATTTCTGGGGTTGCAGCAATCATGGATGAAATGTTTTCGATTGCCATCTGTTTGTTATATTGCGACAATGCCTCAAGCATGTCTCGATCCCCGACATATACATTTGCCGTCAGATCACCATCTTTTGGCGGATCTATGCGTAACTTCTGAGGTAGGCTATCGTAAAGGGAAATAATTTTTTCAGAGAAGTCTACAGGAATTCCCACTACATTCGTCTCGTCAGTACTGACGATACCCTGCTCAATGGCCAAAAGTGCAAGCGCACGAATGCTCGTACCAGTGTTTACAAAAGGAAGTTGATATTCTTGGGATAACGAATTTGCCAATGCCCATTTTCCTGAACCTGTTTGGCCATCAATGGCAATGATAAGTGATTGTTTGTTTACAATCTCTTTACCACCATCACGCTTCTCGTTTCTACGTTCTACAAATGCCATATGTAGCTAAAGCTCCTTTGCTCGCCTACCTACATTATAGATCGAAAAAGCCTAAATTGCTAGTTCTAACGGGCTAAACTAAAGATTGAGGTGTATAACTTTTGCGTAATATATGCATACTTAGATACACCGCAGGCACCAAAAGCAAGCTTGCAGCCAAAAGCGGTAAAGGAATTGAAATCGAAGCAAGCGCTCCACCCACGATTGGACCCACAATCTGCCCAAAGCTTTGATACGAGGCGTTTACTCCCATTATCGCTCCTTGAGACCGCATATCCGTTTCTTTTGAAAGCAGTGCTGCAATGACCGGACCCACAAAACCATTCGCAAATGCCATGAGCATAACTCCAACAATTAATAAACTATACGAGCGAATCATAAACAAAAATGCAAACACAAGCACGAGTGTAAGTAATGATCCTACCAGTACCCGTTTCTCGCCAAATAACTTCACCACTCGAGGAATAATTGCCGCTTGTGAAATAAGCCCTACTATACCAATGCCCGTAAATATCCAAGATATTTGTGCAATAGATAAATGAAGCAATCGCACCGAAAAGGGCTGAAATGCATAAATAAAAATTGAAAATGAAAACATAGAAAGGAATGAAATAAGCAACGTCTTTCCAATCGCGGGATCTACGAGTGAGTGGAACAAATGCCTGAAGTCAAATAATCGTTTAGCTATAAGTTTACCCTTGTTTCTATTTGTTTCATCCAAAAATAACACGGTGATAATGAATGCAATCATCGCTATAGTCCCTGCAAGAATAAAAGGTATGCCCACCCCAAACCGTAAAACAAACGCTGATATGGCTGGACCAAAGGCAAACCCAAATCCAAACGATGCACCAATGATTCCAAATCCCTTCGCGCGATCTTTAGCCTCCGTAGTATCAGAGATTACCGCCAACGCCACGGGAATATTTCCTGCAGTAATCCCATCTAACGCTCGAGCAAAAAATAGCCAATATGCATTTTGCGCAAATGCCATAAGAAAAAATGATACAGCAGTGCCAAGAAGAGACAATACAAGAAGTGGCTTTCTTCCATACGCATCAGATAATCGTCCGATCAGTGGAGTCGCTAAAAACTGACAAATAGAAAATATCGCAAACAACAACCCATTCTGAAAATCAGTAAGACCAAAACGCTGTGAATACGAATAGAGAATCGGAATAATAATTCCGTACCCAAGCGCATTTACTACTGCTATCAATGCAATAATCAATAATGGATTTTTTTTACGTATACTCATATTTTTTGCTATGTGGTCCACACAGTTTATCAAACTCGTTATCGCTTCTTCTCTGGGGGGGCTTGTCAGAATAGTTTTGGCTACGTAATCAGGTACCAAAATCATCAACCTCTATCACGCCTCATTATCGATAGTTTAGCATATATAAATTACATATTGGTAGACCCCGCAAACAACATTTGGTACACTACGCCTACTTTCATATATCTATAGTAAAAGGGCACATACGAAACCACCTATGATTAACGAAATAATTTTTGACGTAGAAACACAACGCCTGTTCTCTGAGGTAGAAGGTAACGAACCAGGAAAGCTCGGAATATCCATCGTGTCGCTCTACGTACGTCAGGTCAGTGATGATCAACAGGAAATAAGTGGTGAAATGAAAAGCTTTTGGGAGCACGAGCTAGATTCCATGTGGCCATATTTTACCAACGCAAAGCGCATCATAGGGTTTAATACGATTAAGTTTGATGTCCCTGCGCTTACTCCCTATGCTCCGGATAATTTTTCCAAACTTCCCCACTTTGACATGATGCAAACGGTACGAAGCAAGCTAGGCCACTATTTAAGTCTTAAAACTCTTGGTGAAAACACACTTGGTCGTGGAAAGACCGATGTAGGTACCAACGCTGTGGAATATTGGAAAGCACATGACCCAGAAAGTATGGCGAAACTTAAATTTTATTGTGAAGCTGATGTGGCACTCACTCGCGATCTTTATGATTATGGCGTGCAAAACAAACACTTAAAATATTTGGATAACTGGAACACAGTACAAAGCTTTGATGTAGATTTTTCTTACCCCAAAGAAATAATTGACGCATCAAGACAAATGGGGATGTTTTAAAACTCCCCATCTGGAGGCAAAGCGCTATGAGAATAACTCATGCGAGCATTAATACTCTGCCGTATCCGTTCGCCTATCCATGGACCCTTGGCATAAAATGTTCGAAAAAGCTCACGACTATCATCCAAACCTATATCCACACCCAATTGTATACTTCGAGCTCCCGTAACCTCCTGATGTCTGACATCGATATGAGACTCACGAGTCATGCTTTGCGGATGTTTATATGCGGCATTGATAAGACGAGTCAATGACATGCGACTTCCCGTCTGTTCGATAAAAAGCTGCTTAAGTGCACCATCTACATCCCCACGTAATACCATTTCCGAATCAAGTCCAGCAATTGTTACAACTGGGATATCTTCGAGAGGTCGAGCCCAAGCAAAAGTGACGATATCAAAC
>JAGORV010000032.1 GCA_018062625.1 Candidatus Woesebacteria bacterium | reverse complement strand
GAGGAGTTCTGACCTTGAGTAATAGGAAATTATACTTGAGGCTGATAGAGGAAGGGATTAGAACCTAAAAAGAGATTTACCTGAAGGTAAAACATGAATATTCCTGAAGTATTCAAATATAATAGCTTAATATCCATCCCGTTATTTGCAATCGTTGCCTTGGTACTCGTAAGAAAAAATTCTAATTACTCTTTTCACTTACATACTATCTCAAAGTCGATTCATTATTTGAATAACCCACTTCAGAATGTTGTGTTTCGATTAAACTTTATTATTAAGGCGTTCCTTGATTTTGGTTTTGCATTGTTTATTCTTAATCATTTTAAGGTTTCATTTGGATCGTTTATTTCTTTAATGTTATTTTCTTCAGCAGTTCTTTTTGGGACATTAGCATATTTTGTTGAGGGTAAATATACTACTTCCCATAAAATTGCTACGTATACAGGTGGAGTGTTGTGGGCAATTGGTCAATTTGCTGTGGTTAGATTAATCGGTGATACTGGATTTACAATTTTTTCAACAATATTTTTGTTTATTCCTATTCTTTTGGCATTTGGATATTTATTTGCTAAAAAGACAAATGTTGTTGTACAGGCTGTATGTATGTCTATATGGTATATTTGGTTATTAGTATTGGTATTTCGATATCTGTAGAAAATTTAAAATAGGTTATAACACTGTAAATAGTACTCCGCAACATAAGGCAAGTCAAAGTTGTCTACAGTCAAACATTGATGGGTGGAGTGCGCACATTTGCAATACTTGCGTGGTATCGATCAGCAAGTGATTACAATCCATTTGATGTATACTGCATACTACGTTAGATGATCCTTCATACCCCTTAAGGCACAACGTACAGATCTACTGCTTGTGAGTTACGAAAGAGGCGATGACAATTATGCAAAAAATTGAAAAAAAATCGCTGGTTCAGCCAGCATACCTTTCACACTTTAAAGATTTTTCTTCTATTTTAGGTAAACCGGAGTATGCAAAAAACGTAACGAAAAATGCTCCGTGGGTATGCTTTTCAAATGAATTTGGCGTCTCAGATTTAAGTGCCGCGGGCGGATTAGGATACTTGGCCGGAGATTGGGCAATTTTGGCAGGTAAGTTAGGAATTCCATTTATCGGTGTGGGCCTCTATTACGAATATAAATGGAAGCAGCGCTTAGATGATCAATTTCTTCAGAACGAAGAGTATATTAAAGCACCAGAGCCAGAGTTTTATAATTTTGAAAAAGTTTCTGTGAATATTCCGTCTTTTTATAGCAACGGATTTGAAACGACCATATCCGTATACAGGAAACACGTCAGTGGTAATTTGTTGCTTATGTTGCACGAAAAAGGTATGCGAAGTTTGTATGAAGGACATAAGCAAGCAGAGCATCGATTGTATCAGTCGGCTGTATTGGGATTTATGGGAATACAGACGTTAATGATGTTAGGCACGGACTTATCTATTCTTCACCTAAATGAGTCGTCAACTGTTTTTGCTGGTATTGCATGGATTGATGTGTTGCTGGAGAAAGGATTCAGTTTGGAAAAATCTTTATTGGTGGTTCGGGCACACACGATTTTTACCAATCATACGCTCTCACCTGCCGCAGAGTCGGAATGGACATTGGCACAAATGAAAAACTATATTTTTAGAAATATAAAAAATAAACAACTCATAGAATGGCTTACAGAATGCATAGATAAAGCAGGGGGGAATATCAGGCTAAGTGCTTTGGCATTGAAAATTTCCGGACATAGTAATGCGGTGAGCAAGCTTCACGCTCAAAAAGCTAGTGTATCGTATGGAACAACATTTACATCGATCACCAATGCTATAGCGAATAGATGGATTTATCCTGAAGTGCTTCATGTATATCGAGAATTGGGGCTTGGTGATCCTACAAGAGATTTGTTGCCGGGAGACTTTAGGACTAAATTAGATGCATTAAAAACGGAACACATGACCGAGGTAAAGCAGCATGCTAAAGATGACCTGTGTAATTATTTGTTATCTGAACGTCAGGATCAATATGGACGTCCGGTGTCTATACCAGAAGACGCCAAAATAATTGTCTGGGCCAGACGATTTGATTCGTATAAACGACCAGGGTTACTTTTCTTTGATCCGATTCGTTTAGCTGGAATTTTGGACAAGCATAATATGCATATTATTATCTCAGGAAAAGCCCATCAAACTGATGAGGATATGAAGAAATTACTTCAGAATATTCTCCGTCTCGTCGATGATAACGAAATATTAAAGAAACGCGTGCATTTCATCGCCAATTATAATTGGCAACTGGCCAGACATTTAGGAGGTGTGGATATCATGCTCAACACTCCGGTGCCAGGTTGGGAAGCGTGCGGAACATCATGGGAAAAAGCCGTGGCGAACTGGACGTTGTTGTGTTCAACACGAGATGGTGGTGCTGCAGATATTTTTTTTGTTGATAAAAAATACAAAAACAATCCACCATTTTTTGAAATACAAGGTGAAACCGATAGTCTGGCAGCATCCTCATTGTACGAACATATAACCAACATGGCTTCAGTACTTGATAGTCCATATCAATGGAAAAGAGCAGTTCTGCGACAGCTCGCAGCATTTCTTCCCATCATAAGTGGCAACCGCATGATGTTTGAATATTTACATTTGCGATATAGTTAAGTGAGAATATGCACGATGGATTGAAATATAATTACATGTCATTCTTGTGATTACGTAGAATTATATATATGAATATTCAAGCGCTCGTTTTTGATCTCGATGGAACCGCTATTCCTCAAGCCTTTGATGGTATGCCTTCACAGCGGGTTATCGATGCGGTTGCGGCTGCCAAAAAACATTGTCATGTATCAGTTGCAACCGGTCGGCCATATAGTTACTCCAAAGAAATTTTGACAGCCCTTGGTATTGAAGATCTTTGCATTTTAAGCGGTGGATCTTGTCTATATTCATGTAAGACCAATGAATATGTATGGAAACAGGAGCTCGATGCGCATCTTTTAGAAGAAGTGCTTTTTCGCTTACAAAAATTTAGTGATCATGATGTTGAAGATGGTGTGCATAAAGGGAGAGTTTCATTTCGTCAGTATAAACCGCACGGATCTATAGATTTATTGTGTATATTCTCTGTGACACGCCAAGAGTCAGAGGAAATTGTCGCGATTGTAGGTCAGTCAAAAGGATTGGTAGCGCACGCGATGGGTTCATGGAAGCTTGGTACATATGATGTGCATATCACTCATGAACTTGCGACCAAAAAACATGCATTACAATCACTTCTTGCGAGACTAAATGTGGATCATAAACAGGTTATGGTTGTAGGAGACGGCGGTAATGACCTACCGCTATTTGAGCTTGCTGGGTTGAAAATCGCTATGGAAAATGGTGCAGAGGAATTAAAAGCAAAAGCAGATTGGGTCACGCCTTCAGTTTCAGAAGATGGGTTAGCAGTGGCTATTGAAAAATATATCCTCACTAAATAAATTTGGCATTCTCACAATAGACTGATTGTTCAATTGTGTTTTACAATACCAACTATGTTTGCAACCGCGATCATTGCTTTTCGAGAATTTTTAGAAGCGTTTCTTATCGTCGGAGTTTTTTTGGGTATATCGCGAAAACTCAAGTTAGGAAAAGAATTTGAAATATCAACTGCCGCAATCATAGGAATTATTCTCTCTCTGTTATTAAGTATCGGTACATATTATTTTGGTGGATATGCGAGTCTCGTGTTTACCGAAACCAACGCAGAGTTGCTCGAAAATTATCTCAAAATATTTTCTGGTATATTTTTAGCTTACGTGATCTTTTCTCTTCATGGGGTAATTCGTAAAAGTCGCGGACAAACAATTATCGCGGCACATGCGAAACTTCAAAATCGCGCGTTTGATATTTCTCTCTTTTTTACCATTATGTTTCTCGTGTTGAGGGAAGGATTTGAAATAGCGTTGTTTACCGCTAGTGTTTCTTTGTTTTCTGCATTTGCTCAAAACATAGCAGGGCTTCTTATTGGATTTGGATCGGCTTGTGTACTAGGATTAGCTACGAGTTTTGCCTATATACGATTACCAATCGGAAAAGTATTTCAGGCGACTGAGTATATGATCATGCTTCTTGGTGCAGCACTCGTACAAACTGGAATTACAGAATTGCTAGAAATTCATTTTGATTTACACCTCTCGCACGTTGTGTCTCTTCCTCTCAATTTTTTACCAGAGGAGCATAGCGTCTTGGGTCATATGATACAAAGTTTCACAGGGGTAGACCAAGGATTTAGCGTCGCGCGTCTGGCTATCATGATTTACTATATTGCTGCATTATACTTTTTGGTGATACGTCGCCGAAAAATGGCGGTATTTCCTGCTTCTTCGTAGACCCAAAGCATATTTTCGTGCTATCCTGTGGCTGTAAACCCATAGCTATGAGTGATATAGATGAAATCAAAACAAGGCTGAATATCGTTGATATTATCAGCGAACGGATACCAGTAAAAAAGGCAGGGCGTAACCTCAAGGCGCTATGTCCATTTCATGGGGAAAAAACCCCGTCATTTGTTATCTCTCCCGACAGGCAAACGTTTCATTGTTTTGGATGTGGCAAAGGTGGATCAGTATTTGATTTTGTCATGCTGTATGACCATGTAGATTTTGCCGAAGCACTTGAAACACTTGCGGATCGGGCTGGGGTGAAGCTCGAACATAGACCTACCGATACACCAGAATCGCTCCTCAAGCAAAAATTGTATGAAGCAAATCATTTAGCCAGTGAGTATTATCATTATTTACTGACCAAGCATAAAGTAGGAGAAGCGGCTCGTGATTATCTCAAACGCCGTGGAGTTAGTGATAAGTCTATAGAAACTTTTTCCTTGGGATACAGTGCTAACGATTGGGATGGATTGCTTACCTATCTTCATAAAAAAGGATATGACGACAAATTGCTTGAAACTGCAGGACTAGTTATTGCAGGGAGCCGTGGGTATTATGATCGTTTTCGAGGGCGAGTTATGTTTACTCTCAAAGATCATAGGGGAAATGTCGTGGGATTTGCGGGTCGCGTAATGGATCCCAATGCAAAAGAGGCAAAGTACATAAACACTTCAGAGACTCCCATATATACCAAAAGCAAAGTATTGTATGGACTCGATGTCACCCGTGATTCTATACAAAAAGCAAATGAAGCAGTGGTCATGGAAGGCGAATTGGACCTGATCTCCTCATTCCAAGCGGGGATAGGAAATGTCGTTGCCATCAAAGGATCGGCAGTTACCGAAGAGCATGCGCGGTTGTTACGCAGATACACAGAGCGACTAGTGTTTGCTCTTGATAGTGATTTGGCGGGAGACGCTGCAGCACGGCGCGGGATCGAAATAGCCGAACGCAGCGGATTTGATATGCGTGTGGCCACTATGCCATCTGGAAAAGATCCAGATGAAGCAGCACGTGAAGACCCTGTGGCTCTCAAAAAAGCTATAAAAACCGCAGTCCCTATGTATGATTATTATCTCTCATCTGCGATGAAGCGTCATGACGTGTTGACTTCATTCGGCAAGAAAAAAATATCAGAAGAGATGTTGCCAGTATTAGCAAAGATCGAAAACCCTATCGTACAAGGGCACTACATACGAGCTGTATCTTCTGCTTTGTCGGTTTCCGATGAGAATATTCAAGAAGCTCTCGTGAAGCTTCGAAATACCAAGGGATTTGTCAAAAAAGAAGTTATAGCAGATGTGCCAGGAGCTCCAACGCTCTCAAGAGTAGAAAAAATGGAACTATACTTGTTGGCATTGCTATTTCAAGGAAAGACCTCTCTGCTGTACGCTGAATTTTTAGAGCATCAGAATGTGGAGGACATCTCATATCCTCCGGCACGAAAAATACTTGAATTATTTAGTGCATATATTGCGACACACCCAGCCTATACTGTCAAAGATTTTGCAGACTCGCTTCCACCCGAGCTTACAGGAGTATTTGACGAAGCGTTTATGTGGGATATATCTGGGTTTGTAGAGGATCCAGAACGGTTTAGTAGGGAGTGGCAAAAAGCTCTTTTTGAGTCTCGTAGATTACGCATTCGAACACGAATAGAAACAATTTCGAAAATACTCCACGATCCACTGACTCAATCTGAGGAGCAAGCACAAGTACTTCAAGAAGAGATGGCGGAGTTATCACGAGAACTTTCACAGCTGGAAAAGGGAGCGTAAGTAAGCTATAATAGGGTTACGCGAGATTCATTGTCTGGATCGCTAGTTTATAGCGATTGTCAGGCGGGGATTATCGGAGACTTATATGGCAAAACCAAAAGCAGCAACCACTACTGTCGATTTACTCAAACAAGGCAAATCAAACGGCTTTGTCACCCAAGAAGATATCCTCGCTTTATTTCCCAAACCAGAAGATAAAATTGTCGAACTCGATCACCTGTATGATCAGCTTATCCGTGCGGGAGTAGATGTATTTGAAACAACGAGTGCAGATATAGAGCAAGAAGCGAGAAAGAGTATCGCAGACTTGGAAAAAGAAATAGAAGCACTTGTGCGTGCCAGCGACGAGGGAATTTCTGATCCAGTGCGCATGTATCTCAAAGAAATTGGTCGTATTCCACTTCTTACGTTTGCTGACGAAATGTCGCTTGCTAAACGATACGAAAAAGGGGATCGAAAGGCAAAGAAAAAGCTTATTGAAAGTAATTTGCGACTTGTTGTTTCTATAGCCAAAAAATATATAGGACGTGGTATGAGCTTGTTGGATCTCATCCAAGAAGGAAACCAAGGTCTTATCCGTGCAGTCGAAAAGTATGACTGGCGCAAAGGGTTTAAATTCTCAACATATGCCACATGGTGGATTCGTCAAGCCATTACTCGTGCCATAGCAGACCAAGCACGTACCATACGTATTCCCGTTCACATGGTAGAAACGATAAATCGTTTTGCTCGTATATCGCGCCGACTTATGCAGGATTTAGGGCGCGAACCACAACCAGAAGAAATCGCAAAAGCCATGGAAGTAGATGTGGTAAAAGTCCGAGAGATTATGAAAGTATCTCAAGAACCCACAAGTCTAGAAACACCAGTAGGCGATGAAGAAGATTCACATCTTGGAGACTTTATCTCTGACCCAGGTCCGACTCCATATGACCAGACTTCACGACAACTTTTGAAAGAACACATGGAAGAAGTGTTGGCAACACTTTCAGATCGAGAGAAAAAAGTACTTATACTTCGTTTTGGATTGGAAGATGGTCGACCCCGAACGCTTGAAGAAGTTGGCGCACAGTTTGGAGTGACCCGAGAGCGCATACGACAAATTGAGGCTAAAGCACTTCGTAAATTGCGACACCCAAGTCGCAGCAAAAAGCTCAAAGACTATTTAGAGTAATTTTTTACACGAAGATCCTCGTATACCCACGAATATTCCTGAAGAATTGTATGGTATCAAAAGATAAATACGCTTACGGAAGAAATCGTTGCATGGAATAGATAAGAAGGGCTATTCCGCCGACAACGACAACTGCAACACCCATTTGAATTATGACACTATCACTCGGATGAACCTGTTTTTTGGTTCGGGCAGCTTTTTTTGATTTCATATGTCCTCCTTAGAACATCTATCAGCATAAGTTGTTGGCGACAGTGTTGTCAACAGCGGTGTTGTCACAAGATGGGTATTTCACTATGATGATAGTAGGCGAGATTTCGATCGCTTACTGCTCTATGAATATTCCCGATGAGGAATTAGTTGTCATCATTCAGAATGCACATTTAGCCACGGCTGCAGAATTATCTGAGCTTCAGTCGTTTGCCAAAACGGCGGGATTAAATCTCGCTGATGTACTTTTGCAAAAAAGTATCGTTACCGATGAACATCTGGGGAAGCTATACGCGGAGAGTTTGGGTATACCATTTGTTAATTTATCTTCTGTGACCATCTCCGATGAAGTGTACCGTATCGTTCCGGATAAATACGCTAAAACCCACAAGCTCATCCCATTTGCACGAGATGCTACAGGAGTTACAGTGGCAATGAGTAATCCCAAAGATACTGCAACCATAGCGTCACTTGCTAAAAAAACTGGGCAAAAAATTATCGTGCATTTTGCCACAGAAAAAGATATTCATAATGCATTACAACTCCATAAACGGGAGTTGTCTGAGGTATTTGAAGACCTGATGCGTCACTATAAGAATGAAGGAGAGGCGCCAGTTACCAATATAGTAGATCTCCTTTTACATTCTGCTGTTGATGACACTGCTTCTGATATTCATATAGAGCCTCAAGAGACAGATTCGCTCGTGCGATTTCGTATCGATGGAATACTGCATGACATGATGCATTTTTCTAAATCTATGCATAGCCAAGTGGTGAGTCGCATCAAGGTTATGGCAAATTTACGTACCGACGAACATTCGGCACCACAAGATGGGAAAATCCGCATAAAGCATGACGAGCAACCAGTAGATATCCGTATATCTATAATTCCGATGGTAGAAGGAGAAAAGATCGTTATGCGTTTGCTGGTATCACACTTCCGACTTTTTTCATTCGCAGATTTAGGTATGAATGAAGAAGCAGTCGCAAAAATCACCGCGGCCTTACACCGTTCTTACGGTATGATTCTTTCGACTGGTCCTACAGGATCTGGGAAAACCACATCTATATATGCCATGTTGCAGATCCTCAACCGTCGGGATAAAAACATTACGACCATTGAGGATCCTGTAG
>JAGORV010000070.1 GCA_018062625.1 Candidatus Woesebacteria bacterium | reverse complement strand
CCGAGCGGTCACAAAACTTCGTGCACACAAACCCATGATCGTTGTTGGAATCACTGGGAGTTTTGGAAAAACTTCCGTGAAAGAATATTTGGCTACTATTTTATCGACACAATATTCGGTACTAAAAACTTCAGAAAGTAAAAACTCGCCCATCGGAATAGCTGAGGTTATACAATCATCACTCAGTTCAGAACACGAAATATTTGTGGTAGAAATGGGTGCATATAAAATGGGTGAGATAGCGACCATGACGGATATGGTGCGCCCACAAATTGGTATAGTCACAGCGATTAATCCCCAGCATCAAGATTTATTTGGTTCACTCGATGTAACCATGCAAGCCAAATACGAACTGCTTGCTGGGCTTACGGAGAAAAAAATTGCACTGGTCAATGCAGATAACGAACGTACACGTACGATGGGGAGTTGGGCCAAACGTGATGGGTGCGACGTGTGGGCTTGGACCAAAGAAGGTGTCAAACATGATGATGGTCCAAAATTTTGGGCAGACAACATCGCCATAGATAGTAAAGGTGTCGTTTTTGATGCGCATTTTGGTAAGGTTGTAGGACGCGTAAGAACTCGAGTGTTAGGTGAGCATCAAGTGGGAAATATATTAGCAGCCATTGCCGCGGCAGTAGCCTGCGGGATGGATTTTGCCAAGGCGGTGCGGGCTGCATCCACCATACAAGCTGCTGCAAAAGTTATGCAGGCTGTGGATGGGATCGCCGGTTCTACGTTTATAAATGATACATTCAACAATAATCCAGACGCAGCAAAAGCGGCGATAGCCTACTTGGGTACGCGACCAAATAAAAAAATTCTTGTATTTCAACCGATGATTGAGTTGGGTGATTTCGCGCTACCATCCCACACAGAAGTGGGCGCGTATGCAGCTAAGCATGCAGATGCAATATTGTTGACCAACAAAAATTTTTATACTGCGTTTGAACAGGGTGTACGAAGTGTGTCACAGACGGTTCCACTCATGGTGGTGAGCCCGTCACGCGGAGCTGCATATATCCGTGAGCGAGTTTCCTCCGGCGATACGGTGTTATTTAAAGGAAAAGAATCAGAACAAATTCTACGTGCGCTGTTATCCTAATATTTTTGTATGACGCCATTTTTTCGTCGTGTTATTTCCGCGAGTCTTTCTCCAAATACAGAATGGGACGACGTGCATGGTGCAGTGCATGAGTTGTTTGCACCGTATCGATGGAAAAACGGTTCTGCTATCGATGAAGTCGAGGCATGGTTTCGTACTTATACCGGAGCTCCTGTTGCGGTAAGTTTTGATAGTGGGAGGTCTGCGCTTTTTACACTACTTCGAGCTTTTGGGATAACGTCTGGCGATGAGGTGATAGTACAGGCGTTTACGTGTGTGGCAGTTCCCAATGCAGTGCTATGGAGTGGTGCACGACCGATTTTTGCAGATATTGATGCTTCTCTCAATATAGATCCACACGTGTTACCAAAGCTGGTCACACAACATACGAAAGCAATTATCGTGCAACACACGTTTGGGATCGCCGCATCTATGGATACAATCTTGGCATTTGCCAAAAAACATCATCTGGTGGTGATAGAAGACTGTGCACATAGTCTGGGAGTGACGTATAACGGGAAAAAGTTGGGCACTATTGGGGACGCTGCGTTTTTTAGTTTTGGAAGAGATAAAGTACTATCCAGTGTATGGGGTGGTATGGCGGTAATACTCGACAACAATCGTCATAACCAAGAGATAAAGAAACTACAGCAATATCAGAAGCATCTGGCCATGCCAAAAAGTAGTTGGGTGGTGCAACAGCTCCTCCATCCCATTTTGTTTTCCATAATTATTCCAACATATAACAGTGGTATAGGAAAACTTATATTAGTAGTTATGCAAAAGTTACATCTCTTGTCGTATCCCGTAGATCCCGTTGAATTGCTCGGTTTGCAGCCACATAGCTCTATGCGATACCCCAACGCGCAAGCCACGCTTTTGAAGCATCAATTGGCAAAACTGAAAAAATATACAAACAGCAGGTCCGAAATAGTATCCTACTACATATCAGCATTAAAAAATAAAGGATTTGTGATGGCCTCACTCGACAGTAAAGCGAGTTTATTGCGATTTCCTCTGTTTGTGAAAAATAAAGATGTGATCCTAAAAAAAGCTAAATCCGAAGGAATACTATTGGGAAATTGGTATAGTCATGTGATAGATCCAGCCAAATGTGATTTGAAACGTATTGGGTACACCTTGGGAAGTTGTCCAAATGCAGAACGAGTATCATCGGAAATTATCAATTTACCAACGCGTATAACGCTCTCTGAGGCGCGACGAATTGTAGATGTATTATGTTCATGAACTTTAATTGGGTAGATATCGTCATAATCTGTATAACCATCTATTTTGTGATTGATGGGTGGGAACGAGGATTGGTGGCTCAATGTGCAAACCTCCTCGCTTTTTTGGCATCATTGTGGCTGGCCATACGTTATCACGTAATTGTTGG
>JAGORV010000069.1 GCA_018062625.1 Candidatus Woesebacteria bacterium | reverse complement strand
CGATACTTCCGATAAAGATACGGAACGACCAGTGCTAACCAGCGAACAAATCCAAGCAAATTTTGAAACCTACAAAAAACAAGCGGAGAAAGTATTAGATTTCTCTAAAATTAGAGTCGTATACAATAGTGAATGGCTTAAACCGTTACAATTCGCTGATATTGTCAAACTATGTCAACACTTTTCCACAGGAGAGTTTGTGAGTCGAGAACTTATAAAAAAACGCCTCACTGATGGAAAGAAGGTAGGACTTCACGAACTTCTTTACCCTGTCATGCAAGGATACGACAGCTACTTCATGGACACAGATATTCAGCTCGGGGGCACTGATCAAACATTTAATATGCAAGCCGGACGTGTACTGCAAAAGGATTTACGAGCGAAAGAATCATTTATTATTGCCAATGGCTTTCTAGAGGGGACAGATGGCCGAAAGATGAGTAAGAGTTGGGGCAATGGAATCTGGCTTACTGATGAACCAAATGAAATGTTTGGAAAAGTCATGTCACTGAAAGACTCACTTATCATTTCGTACTTTACTCTAGCAACCAATATTTCCATGAACGAAATTGAAGAGATCAAAAAACAACTTTTGTCAGAAAATCCAATGGAAATCAAAAAAAGACTCGCACACCAATTGGTCACTGAACTACATTCCAAAGAATTTGCAAATTCCGCACAACATGAATTTGAAACACGATTTCAAAAAGGAGATCTAGGTGAATCTCATTTAGATACAAAATCAATACAATTATTGAAAGGTGATACGGGAGTATCTATCGTTTCAGAATTGCAATTTGCTTCGAGTAATTCTGAAGCAAGAAGACTTATTGCTCAAAATTCGGTCAGTATCAATGATGTAGTTCTTACCAATCCCACCGAAAAAATAACGCTTAAAGAAAACGATATATTTAAAGTTGGGCGAAAGGCTGTTAAAATAACAAAATAATATGAACTTCTTTCGAAAACATGAAAAAATCTGGAAAGTCATTGTCATCATCGCATCCATTGCGTTGGTAGCATCATCATTCATACCACTCCTCGCAGGGGGACTGCAATAATCTTCTAGACTAGCCTATAGTAGCTACATTCTGGTATAATTTGAAGCTCATGAGTCATTCACAAGAAGCGCTCGTACCATACATCTATAAACACGCAGGTCACGACCTGCTCACACTCCACATGCTTGGAGGCAGAGGGTTACATAGACTTGGTCTCGACCTATACCTTGGGTTCGGTCAAAATCCCGGCGAAGATGAGAAGATAGCACAAAATCTCAGTAGATTGCCCATGCAAGTCGATAGCAGACTACCGTCGTTTATGTACCAAGGTCGATCCATGCAACTAGAACCACTGCTCGTTGCACATGACAAAAAATATATTCATTCGGTTGGATTTACTATCCGATCAGAAATACCAGGGCCAGAAAATATATCGCCGGCTCGTACACCCGTTGTTGAAGCAATGATCGATGGCGTAAAACATTTACATGCCGCTATGGGAGTAAAAGTGGGAAGAGGCAACTTATATTTACATCTCCTCTCAATTACTGATCTTACGGCGCGCCACAAAGGTCTTACGTGGTAACCCACACTCAGCGTATAATAGCTTCATGGACCTATCGCTTACTTCTCCTATTCAATATGTACCACGAGTCGGACCGGCTATGGCAGGTAAACTAGATATACTTGGCATCCATACAGTTTACGATCTTCTGACCCATATTCCGTTTCGCTATAACGACTATTCTGTTATTTCTCTTATCAAGCGCGTACAGATAGGGGAGACGGTCACAGTAAAAGCAACAATTGAATCAGTAAAAAATGTGTTTACAAAAACCGGTAAAAAACTGCAAATGGGTGTAGTGTCAGACAGCAGTGGCAGTATTGAAGTGACGTGGTTTAATCAAATTTTTTTGCCCAAATTATTAAAAAATGGCGATACAGTTTACCTATCAGGTCAAGTGGGTTGGTTTGGGCCGAAGAAAGTTATGCTATCGCCTGAATATGAAAAAGTTTCTGGAGATCCTGATGGCCCATCACTCCATACCGGAAGAATTGTGCCAGTATATCCCGAAACAGAGGGAATTTCCTCGAAATGGCTTAGGGGACGGGTCGCGTTCCTTATAGGTGAATGTAAACACTTACTTATCGACTCACTTCCTCCTGAAATACGAGAACGACACAAACTTCTTACTCTCTCTGATGCAGTGGCAGAAATTCATTTCCCGACGTCACTTGAAACTGCAACCCTTGCACGAAAGCGACTGGCATTTGAAGAATTATTTTATCTACTTCTATCAGGCTACGAGCAAAAACGATTGTGGCAAACAGAATATTCTACCAAGCCCCTTGCACTTTCCGCTAAAACTACCGCAGGACTATTGCAAAAACTTCCATTTGAACTCACAGGCGATCAACAAAACGCGGTATCAGAAATACTGAGGGATCTCGCAATCCCAATACCCATGAATCGCTTGCTCGAAGGGGATGTCGGAGCTGGTAAAACGGTCGTTGCCGCTATTGCCATGTATG
>JAGORV010000031.1 GCA_018062625.1 Candidatus Woesebacteria bacterium | reverse complement strand
GCACTCACCATGCGACGCGCACCCTCAAACTGAAACGGCTTGGTCACTACAGCAACGGTGAGAATTCCCATTTCTTTTGCAATTTCTGCAAAAATTGGAGTCGCTCCTGTCCCTGTCCCTCCACCTTCTCCAGCTGTGAGAAACACCATGTCACTATCGCGCAAATATTCTGCAATTTTTTCACGAGACTCATCTGCTGCTTGTTTGCCTACATCAGGATTTCCACCAGCACCAAGTCCTCGAGTGAGATTATCCCCGATCTGCAATTTATTGGGAGCTTGAGAGAGAAGTAGCGCTTGTGCGTCTGTGTTTACGGCGATAAAGTCCACGCCACTTATCTGATTGTTTATGATCATGGAGTTTACAGCGTTGCTACCGCCACCACCTATCCCCACGACTTTTATCTTGGCAAACCGCGCGATATCAGGTTTTATCATCATAATGCATCACTCCATGGGGCAGATGGAAAACAATTAATTCGAAGCAGATTGGGCAGGTTCTTCTACTAGGGCAAAAAAGACTTTACCAGATCGACGACCTTTCCAGCAAGTCCCTTTACTTGAAAATTCCCTTTCATCTTTCCAATCCCAGAAAATAACGATGAAGAATGTTCTGCTTTTCCAGATTTTTCACCCCACAGCAACAATCCTACAGCCGCAGTATACGCGGGCGACATGATCTCATCGATAAGTCCTGTGACATGTTGTGGAATTCCGACCCGTACTGGCATAGCGAGATTTCGTCTGGCAGCTTCAACTGCTCCTACCGTAAGCGCACCACCTCCGGTAATGACAACTCCAGAGGGAGTCACTCCACCAAAGCCACTGCGTTTTATTTCGAGCCCTACCATCGTAAATATTTCGTTTAGTCTTGGTTTTATAATTCCCTCAATTAACGTTTTCTTGGAAACTGTTCGCATGCCCTCAGCAAGCGTTAGGTCAGAAACATCTATTTCATCATCTGGGCTGGTTTTTGCACTTTTTGGTTTATCTTCATCTTGCATCACCGGTGCTTTTACAAGCTCACCTAATCGAAGTTTGATTTTCTCAGCACTCTCCAGCGAAACGCGCAATCCCGCTGCTAAATCTTTGGTTATATTGATAGCGCCAATCGGAATCACTGAAGAATAAGACAATGCACCCTCTACAAAAATTGCGACATCAGTCGTCCCTCCGCCGATATCGACCAACACTACACCCAATTCTTTTTCTGTTTCGGAAATTGTAGATATTGCAGAGACCAATCCTCCAAACGCTACCCCACCTACCTCTATTCCGAGCTCCTCTACACATTTATGCAAATTCCGAATTGCAGTGGCTCCTCCTGTCACCAAATGCGTCTCCACCTCGAGACGCACACCACTCATGCCAATAGGGTCTACAATTCCCTCCTGACCATCTACGATAAATCCACGAGGAAGTACGTGTAAAATATCTCGTGATGTTGGAAGTTGTACAGCTTTTGCTGCATCTATAACTCGTTTCACATCTGTGGTTGCGATTTCTTTTTCTGGTTCAGATACTGCAACCACGCCATGAGAGTTGATCGATGCGATATGTGCGCCACCGACACTGAGAAATGCTTGCGCGACCGATGTACCTGCCATGCGTTCTGCCGCCTCCAAAGAAGAGGATATCGCTTCAGTCGCTTCTTCGATATTTACGACTTGGCTTTTACGTAGTCCACGACTGGGAGTTGTAGACACACCGATGATACGAGCTTCGCCTTCTTCCGTCATGGAAGCAATTAATGTAACGATTTTGGAAGAGCCAATATCGATGGAGCAAAGCATTCGATCGCGTGCCATAGTAGTTTTAGGTGATTTGTTTAATTTGTGACGATCGGTTTTTCAAATCTTAGATCTATCACAGTGGGCAGTGTACCTTTTATTCTAAACCCCATAACAATTGTTTGTAAAGTGCCGGCTTTCACCTTCAAATCTCCTTTTTGAGGAAGAAATATGTTTGTATGTCCCATGGTAGCAAGTATGGAGGCGCTATCCTTCTCTGATATCGATTCTATAGCTATCCCTTCTGGCAATGCAGTTAAAAACTGTAATGCCGCGACTATCCTTGCATCTGCAATTTTACTCCCTATAGAACGAATCCCAATATCAAAACGTACGCGAGGCAAACTCGGACCTATGCCAGATTCGGAGAGCACGATACCCTCACGGTCTACAAGATATTGATGGGAATCCGTAATCACATATACATATGGTTGACGCAGTTTTACATGGAGAACCAGTGTTGATGGAAACGATTTAGAAAATGTCACGGTACCAAGCAGTGGGTATGAGGCGAGGAGTTCTTTCTCAAGTTGTGCTGTCTGCAAAAAAAACAAATTCTTCCCAAGACGATCTTTATCTACTTGTATTTGTATCGGATCCCCCACTACCTGAATTTGTCGCAAGGTAAATAATCGATCCAGCCCCCATGTTCCAAACGCTGCAATCACAAGCAACAACAGGACACTTATTATCTGTCTACCCAATCGTCGTGTGGTATATGATGTGGCAAATTGACTCATAGATGGATTTTTAGGTATTAGCAGGAGTAAGCACTTCTACGACGACATCCACCAGCTTATCCGCTCCATCCCGTGGTACAGAACTGGTAAACTTTTCGGCAGCGAGTTTCATGTTTTTTGCATTACTTATCATGCGATTTATGGTACTTATCAGCACGTCTCGAGTTAAATTTCGCTGTTGGATTACCTGTGCGCTCCCTGCTGTTTCCATATATTTCGCATTCGTATACTGCTCGTTTCCCGATGCCCATGGAAGCGGTACAAACAGTGCTATTGCCCCACGCGCTGCCAATTCCATCACCGTATTTGCTCCCGATCGGCCAACCACAAGCGCCGCGTGATCGAGTACCCATGTATAGGATTGTTCGTCAAGATACGGCACGGATATGTATCGCTCTTGCAAATCCTTCGGCAATGCGTTTTTCACCTGTGTTGCTTGTTCCAACGATATTCTTCCCACCTGATGCACAACTGTATAAGAAGCCAAAAGTGTATCAAGGGCCAAGAAGACTATTTTATTTACGCTTACCGATCCGGTACTGCCACCAGTTACAAAAATCATTGGTTTATCACTAGGCACTCGAAATGGCGCTTTGGCGGACGCGACGAATACCTTCCGTCTCATAGGCAATCCCGTAACCGTGACATTTTTCCCAAGCAGTCCGGCAGTATTGGGAAAACTCACACAGGTGCGCGTTGCTAAGCGCGAAATGAGACGGTTAGCAAGTCCCACATGGGTCGTCTGTTCGTGTGTCACGATCGGTATGCGTAAGCACCAAGCAGCAACCACAATCGGCACTGCTATATATCCCCCAAATGACAACACCATAGTCGGTTTATGCATCAGTAGGATAACAAATGCCTGAATAAATCCAATGGGAATTTTTACCAGTGACCAAAGTGTCCACAGACTTCCGTCTCGTTTGATACGCCCTGCAACAAGCGAGATAAACGGAATGCTTAGCGCATTCACCATAGTATATTCTTCAGAATGCACTCGACTTCCTTCTATAGAAGTTTTTCTCCCTACAAATATAATCCTCCAATCGGGATATCGCGAGCGTAACGCTTCTATCGTGGCAAGTGCTGGCGTTATGTGCCCACCAGTTATGAGCACTGTGGGAGTAGATGTATGTACGTTTTTCATATGTGTTTACTTACATTATGCACTATTCCCAACGCTCCCAGTGTTATAACCAAATTTGAACCTCCATAGGATATAAGCGGTAATGGTACTCCAGTAAGCGGAACCAACGCGACCATAGACCCCAAATTTATAAGCGATTGCATGCCAACCCACGAAACCACTCCAAGAACCAGCATCCTGCCGTAGGGGTCGGAAGTTGCACGAGCTATATAGAATCCACGCCATAACATAAGCTGAAGCAGTCCTATCACAAACACACCACCTATAAACCCAGTCTCTTCCCCAAGGATCGCAAAAATAGAATCTGTATTTGCCTCGGGAAGATACTCATACTTTTGTCGAGACTTACCCAATCCCACACCCGTCCAACCGCCAGACCCAAGAGAAAGCAATACTTGTCGAATCTGATACGACGTACCCTGTGGATCAGCCTCTGGATTAAAAAAAGTTAACACACGATTCATGCGATATGGCTGCGACACAGCAAGGATGATAATACCTACCAGTACAACAGGAACAATCGCAGCAAACTGCCAAATCGCAGCCCCCGACAAATAATACATAAATATAGCCGTAGACATGATGATGATAGAAGTCCCAAGGTCTGGCTCCAAAATTATCAACCCTACAACCATACTCATGAGCAGAAAAAAAGCTACCAAACGATTTGACTCCTTTGAAGAAAACCACGCAGACAAGTAAAGAACTATAGAAAGCTTGGCTAGCTCTGCAGGCTGTAATATAAAAAATCCAAAATTCAACCACCGATGCGCACCAAGCGCACGTACACCAAACCCAGGGATAAACACCGCAACAAGGAGCACCATGGTGCCCAAAAGCATCGGCACTGCAATACGTTTCCAATATGTGTAAGGGATGCGAGAAAAAGTAGCAAATGCTAGAAATCCCAGCACCAACCACTTTAGCTGTTCTCTGGCGAAATGATACGGATCTCCAAAATCTCGAAGTGCTATGGCTACCGATGAGTTGTACACCATCATAATCCCTATACTAGCCAACAGCACGATGCATAGGACGAGTAATTTGTCTCCTTGGCCAGATTTATGAGAAGTATGAGAAATATGGTTGCGCCCTACAGATCCCACAGAAAAAGATGCGATACGTGTTTTCATGACTACTTACTATCTTAGCAGTGCAAGCCATAATCCAAACATGGCAAAAATTATAGAGAAGACCCAAAATCGCATCACAATTTTTGGCTCTGACCACCCCTTCGCCTGCAACCATAGATGAAATGGTGCCGCCACAAACAGTTTTCTTCCAAGAAATTTCTTCGACAATAACTGCAAAAGTGAAGACGTTACCTCGATGATAAAAATACCCCCTATGACGACCAGCGCGGGAGTTTTTCCTAAAATAAGCCCAACTACAGCAAATGTAGCTCCAAACGAAAGCGCTCCCACATCTCCCAAAAATATACGAGACGGATGCACGTTGAAGTACAAAAATGCGAGCACTCCTCCCACCCACAACGCGATAAACGTCGAAAGCACCGTATCGAGGATCGAAGCAGATAGTACCCAAAACGCAAACAGCGATATGGCCAAAACTCCGGCAGAAAGTCCGTCTAATCCATCGGTTATGTTGAATGCGTTTGCAAACGCAGTAATCACAAATACAGCAAACGGTACATACCACCACCCGATATGAAACACTCCGACCAGAGGTACGTGAACGATATTTATATGAAGATCATGGACCATCCAAAACCCAATGATACTGGCTAGTATAATTTCTAAAATCAGTTTATGCCGTAACCTGAGTCCAAAAAATTCGTTCTTCGCCCATGCAAACGTCTTTTTCACATCGTCCAATAAGCCTAATAGTCCAAAAGATATAAAGGTAAAGAGCAAAATTTTCATTTCGCCTCGTATAGGATATACAGAGGTGATGGGAACCCAGAAGTAATGCATGAGGAGCAATACGAGAGGCATGAGCAATGTCGTAAGTCCTATGATAAGCAGGCCACCACCTACGGGGGTACCCACTTTGTGTTTATGAAACTTATCAAATAATGGCGTGCGTTTATTAAACGCATCACGAGTCACCTGCGCCAAACGTTGCAACCGTATGTGGTAAAGCATTTGGATAAACGGAATATAAAGTAATCCGTGTATCAACCAAGAAAATAAAACGATTCCCAAAAGTAGCTGCATATATTAAAAAAATCTAAGTACTATATACGGGCCCAATATCCACAGCCCTATGACAGCTGCCCCCATAGCCACAAGTAGCATCATGCCGGCGGCGACATCTTTCGCGCGCTTAGCATCTTCTCGCCATTCATGGGTGATCAGATCAGTCATACACTCCAAAGAAGTATTGATCATCTCTGCAGATAGCCCCAAAAGTACAGTAAAAATCAGTACGCCAAACTCTGCCCGTGACACCCCAAGGTACCACGCGAAAAGCAACACTACCACCGAAATGCTCATGTGCACCCGAAAATTTGGCTGGGTTTTGAGAGACCAGAAGAGGCCAGCAAAGGCATTTTTGAACGAATCTTGATGTTGTTTGAGCATTTTTTCCATATATGCTTCCTCTCAAGTATAGAAACTCACACGAAAAAACACAAATCTGCACTATATTACCAACCTAATTGTAACCACGTAGTATACGTCTAATTGTCTCTATAGCTCTTGGGATTACATACAAAGGTGAAATAGGCATATCATGAGCATGTATATACTCTATATCTCGGCCTCCAAAGCCCTTTTTGAACAATGTTATACCTCGCCATGGATGCTTTGGACTGTTTTCTGGTGCAATACCCCAAAAATTGTACACATTCATACCTCTTTTTTTGGCATCTTTTATAGCCTCCCACTGTACGAGCGTTGATGCTGGAACATGCGATGATATCGAAGCACCGTGGTGATATATAGCCTGATTTCCGTAGTAGAGAATTATGGCTGCTGCCAATGTCTTCCCTTCGTGTTTACCGATATACAATACTGCCTGCTGTTTTTTGGCGTACACCTCAAACTCCTCGGCAATGCCATGATGAGGCACAAATCCATGACGGGTAGAGGTTGCCTTGTATAAATCAAAAAACTCAGATATATATGTGGCATTCGTTGTTTTAATCACTTCTACATTCTCTTTCTGTGCGCGTCGTATCTCATATCGCGTGGTCTTGCGCATAGTAGATAAAAGCTCATCTTCAGACGGTGCTAAATCTAACGCCCAACAATACTCACTATCCATGTGATGAATTGCAGCCGGAATGAGGTGAAAAGATTTTTCCCATGCTCGTGTTTCTTCTGATTCAAACACCAACGGACCAACTCGCACGAAATAGCAACCAAGTTTTTTCCCTTCTTGTCGTAAATAATCTAATACCGATTCCCACAAATCATGATCAAAAGAATCTAGCACTGGTCCATGCCGTACATGTAAAAAAGATCCACGCTTGGCACGAACGTGAATCATCATAAAAACTCCACGAAGCGTTTTCTTATCGTATACACCATATCGCCAAACAGCCTCACCACTTTTTTTTTGCACCTCTCCCCACAACCAACTCTGAAAAAGCGCCACAGGACTGTGACGCAACATAAACCACTCCCATTCTGACTGTTCCTCAATCGGTTTTATGGTATATCGCATAGGCTGTATTGTACTCCAAGAGGTCTATCTATCTCACTAATGTATGAAGAATGGTCGCGATGATCGAGTAAAGCAATGATCCTATAAGTGCCGGCCAAAGTCCCTCTACATGAAACCCCGGAGTAAATTTACTCACCAGTATCAACATGACGGCATTGAGGATAAGCGTAAATAATCCAAATGTGACGATCGTGATGGGAAGAGTGAGAATAAACAGCAAAGGTTTCACCAGCATATTTACAATCGACATAACGATGATGGCTATCATCGCAGATCCAAAACTTCCCAAGGAAATACCAGAGACGATATGCGCCACTATGTAGAGGGCGAGGGCATTGAGTATCCACTGTGCGATCCACAACATCATAGATATATTATGACACAGATCGATAGGATTTTGCCAACTCTACCGTGGTCGACTCACCATGACCTGAATATATCTTCGTCGTATCAGGATACGACAATATGGTATGAATCGATTGCGCCAAATCTCTGGGGCTCGAATATGCATGATCCGTCCGCCCCACAGCACCTTCTGCAAAAAGCACATCCCCCACAAATATCGATGCGGATTCTTTGTGGTACACCAACACACTCCCCGGTGTATGCCCCGCTATTTCTCGTATGCATAGAACACTATTACCAATAACTATAGTTTGCCCATCATATAATGGAGTCGTTATTGTAGGTGGAGGATCTGCACGGGCAACGCCCAAGAAATGCTCAGCAGTTTCTGTCATACGTGTGAGCAAAAATTTATCTGCGGGATGCATCATACACGGTATGCCATAGGCTATCTGCAATTCAAAAGCAGACATCACATGATCAAAATGACCATGTGTAAGCAATATACCAATAGGCTCAACTTTTAATTTCAGGATAGTATCGATGATATACTCTGCGTCATCACCGGGATCGATAATAAGTGCTTTATTTGTAGACGTATCGCAAACTATGTAGCAATTTGCAGCCATTTGTCCCACCACAAGCGTTGTAATTCGAAGCGTATTTTTCATCAATCTGCAAAAATTTGTGTATACATTTTTCCATAAATCCCACCATCAATCACGCCAATTCCTATTCTATGAAACTCAGGATCCAAAATATTTGCCCTATGTCCGGGACTATTCATAAGACCGTCGTGCGCAGTATCCACATCCGGTGCATACGCCAAATTTTCACCTACTAATTGATACTCAATCTTGGCGGTCTCCATGTGCTTCGCCACAGTCATCCCATCTGGATCCGCGTGAGCAAAATAATTTCTCGTAAACATATCGCTACTTTTTGCTCTTGCTAACGTAACCATCCGTGTATCAATCGTAAGTGTGCTTAGTCCTTTTTTTGTACGCTCTTTATTTACAAGCGCAAGCATCGCTGATTCTCCTTGATTATCCGCGGGTAGCACAGTAGAAAAAGTAGGAAAATCCATACGCACACGCTCATCAGATTTAGGCTCTATTGTGATAAACTTTGTAGCCTCAGACGCCAATTTATCCACCGTTGGCTTGAGTCCTCCACCATACATCGTGGCAGCTTGTACTAAGTATTTTGCTATCGGGGAAACCGATATATCTTTTTTTATCGTCCCTCGTATGGGAAATGCCAAAAATAGTAAAAGTAAAAATGAAATAGTTACGAGTCCTGTGAGAATAGACAATACACCACCCAACGCATGATTTACTTTTGATCCTGCAATTTTTTCTGGTAAATTATCCACGATCTTTGTAATTGCCGTTTCCAACAAAATACTCATTGAAAATGCAACGAGCAGATATCCTATGACGTCTGCCCATACATGGGTTATGCCAAATTTTTGCGTGATAAATGCACCAACAATTACGTGATAACGTATGGCCAGCCACAATGATGCCAAAAAAGCGAGGAGGTTTGCACATTGAGCCACCAATCCTCGTTCCCACCCATCAATCACAAAATAGATGGTTATACAGATTATGA
>JAGORV010000030.1 GCA_018062625.1 Candidatus Woesebacteria bacterium | reverse complement strand
CTAGTTTGGCAAGCAGATTACTCGTATTAAAAACATTTGTCACCACTTTCACACGCGAGAGATCTATATCAAATCGTTTTTGTGCCTTATCGAGTAGTCCAGAGTCATTCCAAAAGAGATCTACCTCGTGCTTTTTAGCCCAATGACTTGCAAGGGTCAGTGTGTATCGTTCACCACCGCCTAGACTGTCAAAATATGGATTATATAAACCTATTTTCATACATTTTTTGCGCGATACGCATAATAACCAACCAGTAAAATGGCGATCGTCGAAATTATCAACCCAAATCGCATACTGGGAGGCTCATATACCATGATAACAGTCACTTCACCTTTTGGAACAGCGACAGCTCGAAAAGCATAATCCGCTCTATACAGAGGTACCTTTTTCCCATTTATGTATGCATTCCAGCCACTATCGAAACTGTCCGAAAGAAACAGCAATTTCGGCACTTCAGTTTTTACCTGCATAACAACACGTTCTGGTAAATACGATGAAATAGAAACCTCACCTTTACCCTCTAGAGGAAGAATTGAGGGCTCAACCTCAAGTATCAGAGAATTCCTCCGATCAAAAGCGTCAGAAAATAATGTGGAGATGATTGCTTGTGGTTCTGTTATGACCCGATATGAAGATGCGAGAAACGCTCGAGGAAACGACGTTGAATTTTGGAATATTTCGTACGTATTATCTCGCCAAATAACGTCAAAGTTTGGTTGCTCCCAAAATGGATATGCCCATGGAAATCTTCCATCCGAAACCTTGTGGAGATAATATCGTACCCCAAGCAATTGAACCGCTTTAGCGGCATTTTCTCCATTTTTATTAAAAATTGCTACCGAACGAGCGGGTTGTTGAATATGAGTATCGGTTATCGCAGAAAGAAATTCCCCATACCTACGTTTATACACCGCGTCATAACCCTCTATACCTTGCACATGATACATTCCAGAAAACTCATTTCCAAAATTACCAATAAACCGATCTGTGGCAAGAGTCGGAATTTGAGATAACCTGTCGGTCATTGGCATGGATGGATATAAATATTTTCGTGGCTCAAATGGCATCCATTTACTAGAAAATCGCACTAAATCAATAGAAGTTAATAGTAATAATCCATATATACACACGATGCTATATCTCCGCGGTATATATACTCCTGCTACCATCAACACTACTCCAGCTATAAGAAAAGCTGTAGGCAATAGTGAGTTACGCACAGCAATTGCTAATTTTTCTGGATCAAGCGGATGTAATCCCTTCAAGATAAACCAAAATATCATCAAAAACATGCCACCAACTATCGCTGCATACCAAACCTTTCTCGCTTCTTTTTTCTCCCAATGAGCTAGCAATACGTCATACCCTATTGCACCCAGTACTGCCAAAGAAAAACTCGAGAGTACTATGATACGTGAGGCAGAACTTGTAGAGAGTACGGGAATTCGCAAGAAAAATAACAAATCTGTAAGATATGTGGGCAATGCAAACAAAAGACTAACAATAGCGGTTATCACAAAAAAAGGCTTATGAATATGTTTAGCAAGCACTGCGCCATATATGGCTAATATCAATGGTACTACTCCTATAAAACCCGCCCACTCGGCATAATGACCAAACCAATCATTTCGAGTGACTGGATGTCCAAAAAAATCTGGAGCAAAAAATGTAATCAAATATTGCCATGGTATTATTTCGCCTTTTCCAAAACTGCTACTACGAACTGATTCGGCATATGCGCGAAAAGTTTCCCATAACTGAGGAGTAGCGATAAGCGTACCAAGGAAAATAAATATACAAACCGACAATATTTCTTTCGGTATACTTCTGCTGTGAGATTTATTGAAGGCATACAAGACCATAAACCCAATCACATACAGACTAATCTGAAAATGTCCCGAAACCAAAGAAGTAGCCACAGACAAGGACAAAAGCGGAAGTGCCCACCATGCGCGATGATTTTTATGTTGATTGATCGCATACAAACCGAGAGGTAACATGAGGGCTGCAAACCCAAGCGTCTCGTAAGCCATCCACACAACCATAAATCCACAAAACATAAACGCGAGTGCTCCAAGCACTGCTGCCACAGAACTGAGTCGCTCTGTTTTTAAAAACATATACATAAAAATTCCTGCTAATAATGGCTGCAATAACACCGATAAACTCCATGCGATAGGCATGGAAAAAACCCCATAGAGCAGATTGACCGGTGAAAATACTGCGGTTTGATAATTGCCTGCATGTACAGATCCCGTGAAGCTGTACGGATTCCAAAGGGGTATACTTCCACGCTTCCAGCTTTCAATCGTAAGATTTTTCCATGGATAAATCTGCGTGATGACATCGGGCATAGACCCACTCTTTACTGGCATAGCATAGGTAGTGCTCCATGGAGCAAAATTTGTAACTAAATACTTTGAAGGAAACGGCACGTCTCCTTTGAAAAAAAATGGCGCTGCAAAGATAAACCAAGCCAAAACGAGAATCCCAAGTGGTATACATGTAGATATTCGCGCAAAAATATTGTTTATGAGTGGTTGTTTTGGAGTTCCCATAGCTTCGCGTAGGTCACGAACATACTAAACGCTTGATATATACTTTCTATCCACCCCACAGCCCCTGCTTTCCAACCGCCTTGAGTAACAAACGAAAGCCAAAAGCCAGTCATCATAACTCGAATAAGTCTCAACCATGTGATTTTAGGATGTCTCGCATCAAATCGAAGCTTTGCCTCAGTCTTTGACCATTCATTTGTTTTCTGCACCATTTGCTCTAGATTTCTATGGGTATCATGAAGCAAATATGACGGCAGCTTGCCCACTGGACCGAGTGTAATTGGCGTCTCGTGGACTGCTCCCTTCCATTCTATAAGTGCTGGTACCCGAAACAACCTTGTCATCCACTCGCTTGTTGGCCAAGGATATCCTAGATAATAATTTTTCCTATGAAGCGCGTATACATCAGGATTTCCATTTTTCCAATCATGGACCGCATGAACAATTTCCGCAGCTAATTTCTCGGTTACTGTTTCATCTGCATCAACATAAAGAAGCCATTTACCATGCACATGCTCTTTCGCATAGTTACGCATCTGTGAAAAATCACCATCTGGCAATGAATGCACTAACGCACCACTGGTACGGGCGATTTCCACGGTCTTATCGTCTGATCCATTATCTAGAACAACCACTTCATCACAAAACTTCAGGGCATCTATACATGATGCCAACCTGTCTTGTTCGTTTTTGGTAATAATGACGCCACTAAGTAATACTTGTTTTTGTTTCATATTGTTTTCCCCATCTTCCAAAAAATGCATCTGTTATAGCTTTACGCTTTACTGTTGAGCCATAAAATAAAAAGTGCAACGATTCCTTAATCAATGCGACCTTGGTTCGCAGAGGTGCATATCGCATACCTGCTAATATTCGATTTCGGGTTTGATAATACTCGTGCACAGGATTACCCGGTCCACCAGTCGAACCTGCATTTATATGCCAAATCATAGATTTGGGATAGTATATGAGGTCAAACCCAGCACGTTTTGCTCGTAAACTAAAATCTACATCCTCTAGGTATAGATAATAGGCATCATCAAGTTTCCCAATGCGTTCAAATACGGCTCGACTGATCATCATAGAACATCCCGTTACAAATTCTGTCGAAATTGTTTTCTCATACTGACCATGATCCACTTCATCGACCCCACGATGACTAGCATACATATTTTGCCAATCAATTTTACCCCCAGCATACCAGATCACTTTGCCACGATCTGCTGCTTTATACCTTGTTTTATGATACTCATGACCTTTGGCAAAATAAATTTTTGATCCTGCCACGCCCACGTGAGCATCGTCAAATGCATCTGCTAAGCATGCCGAATCGGAACTGACATATGTATCATTGTTGAGAAGCCATACCAAATCAGCACCATCATCTAATGCAGCTTGTATTCCCACGTTATTTCCGCCACTAAATCCTAAATTTTTTCCTGCTTCAATCAGGTGAATCCACGGATAGTTATTTTGCAGAATAGATACCGAATCATTTGTAGAACCATTATCCACAACATAAGTTTCAAGCCGAAATTTGTTTGTATGAAGTTTTTGGATAGAATCTAAAGCAACACACGTATCGACAACACCATTCCAATTGACGATGACTATTGAAACATGCTTCATACGCGATTCCACTTCCGACATAACTTGAGAAAAATGATTACAAATGGATTACGAGTTCGTCGTATTTTTTCGGTTATCATCCAATATGCTATTTCTTTTTTGGATCTGCCGAATTCTCTTTGGAGCGAAACTTGTGGAATATCGACAAGTTCAAATTTTTCTCGCTCCCACAATTTCACGAACACTATAAATGAATAAAATGCTTGAAGCATAGCCAATACAAGCCCATGTAAACCATCTTTGTATCCCTGTTGGGCAAAATAAAGCTTCACAAAATCAGAAACAGGAAAACGAATCGCATCTCTCCATTGAGTGCGATAGCCCGTATTCACGAGTTTTACGACTTCACTATCGGTGTAAATCATTTCCATTTTCCATAGATACTGCGCGATGGAGTCATAATTATAATGAACATAGGGATGTATCAATGTAGCCGTCGGTCCCGACACATCTAGATGCTCATGGACATGCTTGGCAGGATATATGCCAAAAGATTTTTTAAATAAGCGCAATTGCTGATCCGGCCACCAAATTCCATGCTCTATCCACTTACCAAAAATAATATTTTTACGTTTAATCCAATATCCACACACTTGCGGTCCCACAGAATCTGGCTTAGTCTCGATCACTTGAGCTATTTCCGCTGCCAAATCTGCTGGAATAACTTCATCGTCATCTAAATATAAAATCCATTCACCACGAGAGTATGCTATGCCAGCGTTTTTATTTATATTAAGCATTTGATTATTTGGAAGACGTAGAACTCTCGCTTTATACTTCTTTGCAACTTTTGGGGTTTCATCCGAAGACTCATTATCTACAATGACAATCTCATCAGCGAACGATGCGACAGATTGTAGGGTGCGGTCTAAACTTTTTGCACGATTGTAGGTAGAAATCACGACACTTAATTTCATTGTGAACTCCTTCGTATAGAAGAAACAAACGCTCGAATTTTTGGTCCCTCAACAAACCAAATAACTCCTATATAAAGTATAACACCCAATATAGCTACAAGCACCAAAGCAGGAAATGCTATAGGTACAAATCGCAATAATAGTCCATACAATGCACACTGTGCCATACAAGCCATCACTGGCCCACGCACATTTTCCCAAAATCTTATATGAGCGATTTTCTCAGTTTCCTTCAGTACAAAAATTAACGAACACCCAATTATAAACAATGCCACAGCAAATCCATTAAACTTCAACACTGGAAGAAGAGTGATTGTCAAAAGCCACGTAGAAACAGTCCAAAATACCATTAGTCGCAAACTTATTTTTATTTTGCCTACAGCATTTATGGCGTTTACAAGCGGTGTAGACAACGCTGCAAGTACTGCAGCTCCTACAAAGAAATAGAACGAGATTAACGCTGGTTCCCACTTTATATAACGGGGAATGACGTGAACCATTGGACCGACAAAAAATAGCAATCCAGCAGAAATCGGCAATATTGCAACCGATAATCCATAAATAGTTTTCTCAAGCGCTTTTACCAACAATTCTTTGTCATGTTGCATACGAGAAAACGCTGGAAATGTCACACGAATTACACTATCCATAATCAATCGTAAGGGCACTTCGGCCCATTTTTTAGCCCACCCTATGTACCCCACCTCTGAAAACGGCAACACTTTGCCCAAATACACCGTAAGAAGATCATCTTTTAGAAGCGCGAGAAACGAATTTAGTTGAAAAGGTATACCAAACCTCATCAAATGTCGTGCGCTCACCATAGAAAACCTCCATGTTGGAACCCACGGCTCAACCACATATATAGCAACCAATCCAACAATTCCACGAACTAGCACTGCCCACGTAAAACTCTCGATTCCTAATCCCCGCCATGCCAGCACGACTGCAACCCCATAAAATCCGAGTGTTTCCAACACTTGGGGAACGACAAGCTTATCAAATGCCAACTTTCGCTCTAACAAAACAGAAGGAATTGTTTTTAACGATGAAAGAAAAAAGGATACGGACAATGCTCGAAACAACCATAACCCTGCGCTATTTAATTTATAAAATTCGGCAATTTGGGCCGAAAGCAAAAGAGAACCGACAACCAATAACAACACGAGCGATTGTTGAATGGCAAATGTTGTAGCCAAATCTTCACGCGATACTTCTTCTTTTTTTTGAACAAGGGCAGCGGCCAATCCGATATCAGAAAAATAGGTAAGAAAAGAAATAATTGCCGATACTACATAAAATATGCCAAATATTTCTGGTGTAAGAAATAACGTGAGTAAAAATGTCGCAGAAAAAGCAATCACCTGTAATATAAAAGTACGCGTCGTCAACGCAACCACCCCAACGATGGATTTTCTTTTCAACTGTTCTATGTCAATAGTTCCCATATGATATTGATTTCCATGGACGTGTAACAAACATTCTCCATAAGCCCTTTAGATCACCCATTGCAGTTTTTAACACTCGCACAGTCGATCCTGGATTATCAATCCATGTAACTGGCTCCTCATATATCCTTCTTCCTGTTTTTTCTGCCAATATCAAAAGTTCTGTGTCAAAAAACCACTCATTATCTGATACTTTTGATACTAACGATTCTACCGTGTGCCTCGTTACCGCCTTAAATCCACACTGTGCATCAGAAAAATTTACCCAGAAAAAACATTTTATAAGCACTATATACATCTTTGATGTAAAAGTTCTAAGTGCACTTCGCCCATACACGCGAGCTCCATGCGCATTTCTACTTCCTATGGCTACGTCATATCCTCGCTGTAACGCATGTACCATCGGCGGGAAATGCTTTAGGTCAGACGAGAGGTCTATATCCATGTATGAAACATATGCATCATCGCAATGTGTCCAAACGTATTTCACGGCTCTCCCTCTGCCTTTTGTTGGCAATCGTAAACAACTCACGGCTTTAAACTGTTTAGAAAGTTGCTTCGCGATCATCGTGGTATCGTCGGTCGATGCGTTATCTGCGATAGTGACTCGCCAATTAAATGAACTCATGTGAGTAGTTAAAAAACTCACGAGTGTCGTGACACTTTGTGACAACTCTAATGCTTCGTTGTAAACAGGAAGCACTATATTAAGTGATGGTTTTTTTAGGCTTTCCATAATAAACAAACAACACAACGACAAAAATGATAGTCAAAGCATTTCCCACTGTCCGAATCGGTGTATCGACAAATCTCATTGTGATCACAGACTGCCCAGCAGGCAAAGCAATTTCAGGCAATCCATGTGCTATTTTCGGGTATACCTCCACATCATTTACCCAATATCTCCAACCTGGAAAATATGCTTTGTTTATTCGAATATCTACATCTTGCTCTAATGATATTTTATATACAGATCTCGTCGCTTCATCCTGCACCTTGGTTATGATAGCGCCTCTCGTTGCCTCTATTGTATCAAATAAAACATTTGACGCTTCTAAAGGTCTGGGCAAGCCCAATGGCAAGTATTCATCGGATATTTTAGATACACGAAATCTAAGCTCTTCTTGCGTTTCAAAGGCGCTATCTGCGCGAGGATAATTATATCGCGGGGCAAATAACTGGGCATTATTCCAAATCACCACTAAAATAATAGTGGTTGCTATACCTGCCGAAATAAATCGAGATTTTTGCAACACTAAGCTACTTACAAGAATTGCTAACCCCAGCTCAATAATCGTTATAAATCTCCATGGATATTGAATATACGCGAATTGAGGTAAAGCACTCCATATAGAGGATGAAATCGCTGTAGCAAACACTACACCTCCTATGACTAAAAGTGTGCCTACCTGTAGAAGAGCCGTATGAGCGTATTTTTTCGTTCGATTCCACATCAGGAGCCCCAACAATCCAAGTAAAATATATATTTTTCCAAGTTTAAACGACAAACCATCGACACACCCTGGGATTGATCCTCCATATCCCCAAGGGGAATTCCAAAATTGAAACAGGCAAACAAAATGATCTTTAAAACTTGCAGTTGCCCCTATTTGCCCTGCAACACTGGTAAATCGCATTTCCGTAATCGCTGGAAGCCAAAAAAATGCTGCCAAACCCAAACCTACAATAATGATAGTTCCGTACGCCAATAAAACCTCTTTATCCCTAGGTAATCTTTTAAAAGTTACATACGCTATATACCCGCCCATAAATACTAAACATCCAATAACAGCCACAAATCCTGTCAGCGTATGAGAGAGAATAACCGCTGATAATCCAATACTGCCCACCAGTATCCCAAGTCGCCTTGATTTAAGGGATCCTCCAAGTAAAAAACCGAGCAAAATAAATGGTACAAATGCACTTGCCCAAAATTCTCCTACAGCACCGCGCACATATATTTGTACAGCATGATACGGAGCAAATAACGCTAGAGTGCCAGCGGTCAACCCTGCATATGGTCCCCAAAAACTAGCTACGAGCGCAAATGTGGACAATCCAAGCAATACTATCCCTATCCCAAACATAAGCTTTGTTGCAGCAAGCCCAGAAAACCCTATATGAGTAAACGCTGCTCCCACATAATACGGTAAAGGGCCATAAAAATTGTAAATAGGGTATCCATATCCATACCCTAGATCTGATACCCACCGTACCGGTAACTGCCCCTGTGCAATCGCACGTCCCATCACGACAACACGTGCTACTTGCGTATCGTCGTGCATCGGAAAAAACCCAGCAATAGTGAGTGGTCTGATGGCAAACCACGAAATGATCAATAGTATAACAATACTTATCACCACGCTTAATGATGACGTTTTTTTGGTCGTATGCTCCATATATATAAGATGCCAAAAATTCCACTAATGATATCAGCGATAAATCTCAATATAGTTTCTCGAAAATTTACGACAACTCTATGTTCTCCCTCGGGGACAACAACTCGCATCGTGCCATCACCATGTCGATAATCAATTGGCACCAATACTCCATCGATCGTGATCCCCCAACCAGGATAATAGAGTTTATTTATCTGTAAAATACTTTGTTGCTTTGCACGTATCGAAATATCTATAAGCTGAGTGTTGACGCTATTTGAAACCGCCTCTGCGTCCCCTGAGATAAACTCATACACATTCAAAGCACGAGATAATGGTGGATAGGTTACCCATCTTGGTAGATATTCATCGTGAACGGTGGTGGTGCCCTCGTTAGTCGTGTAGTATCCACTCGGTCGATCTACATACACAATACGCTGCATTCCAAAATATGAACCAAACACCCAAAGTATCGCGCATATACTCATTGCCACAACGCGTCGGTCACTCCTAACATTTGTGTATGCGTAC
>JAGORV010000029.1 GCA_018062625.1 Candidatus Woesebacteria bacterium | reverse complement strand
GTGCCGCTTGGTTTCAAAACCCCATATTGTGTACAATGAAGTTGAACTTATGATGTCACCTACACTCGACGCATTGCTTCTATACGCACTTTCCATTCCCATCGTAATGCAATATCGGCTACTACCCATAGATGGCACGCCATATTGGTTGTTCGGTATATTATTTATTGTGCTTACCACTAATGTGGTTATTTCCGGATACCCTAATATTTTGGGTGTATGGAAAAAGCATTTGGATCGGATTAAAGATTTATTGTTAGTTGTAGTGCTTGGTATCGTGCTTGTAGGGGTGATGGGAACTGCGATTGTCGATCGAGCACGCACTGCTCCGGTGTACGGGGTACATGACATTATTTTACAGCAAGAGGCTGCTATGCGATTATTGCTTGTTGGGAAAAATCCTTACAAAGAAACATATTTTGGTACGCAAGTTGAATCGTTTAACTATGACGAGCCCGGTGACACTGAGGCAGTAAATCCTGCTTTATATCATTTTGTCATGCCTCCATGGTACTTGTTATTTCCATTTTCTTTTTATTATTCTGTACGACCGGTAGTGGGGTATTTTGACGGACGTTTTGTATCATTGTTTTGCATGATCGGATTATTGTTTGTGATTCGTCTATGGTTTAAACATCCAGCAGTGGGTCGTACTGCTATAATTTTGAGTGCATTATCTCCTGCTGTTTTTGATTATTTTATAGAAGGTAGAAGTGACGTATTTGCATTTTTTTGGCTAGTGTTTTCTTTATTTTTGTTGGAACGCAAAAAATATCTTTGGAGTTCTATCGTGGCGGCTCTGGCATTTATGAGTAAGCAAACGACGTGGTTTGTTTTTCCGTTTTATATCATTTACATGTGGGCAAGTGTACATGCGTCGTATAAGCGTATTGTCCCAGCACTTGTGGTTATAGCCAGTGTGGTAACTCTATTGGCATTACCTTTTATGATTTGGGACAGCACCGCATTTCTTAATAGTGTTATTTTTTACTTGAGCGGAAATGCTCCTCATAGTTATCCAGTTTCGGGGTATGGATTGAGTATGGTGCTGAAAGAAATGGGTGTAATTGGCGATATACATGCGTATTATCCATTTGCAATCTGGCAGGCAGTGTTTGGAATACCTGCGCTTGTGGGATTGGCGATGTGGTTGAGAAAGGCGCCGTCTATGTCTAAGCTATTTATCGCATATGGGGTTTTGCTTACAATTATTTGGTATACAAGTCGGTATTTTAACAATAGCCATTTAGGCTATATATCTATGATATTTGTTTTGGGACTTGCGAAGGACGCAGACGAACAAACAGTATGAAATCTTGGAAAACTACACTTTTATTGGTTGTAATTATTGCGATAGCCTTTGTATTACGAGGCTATCGAGTATCGACTAATCCACCAAGTATTTCATGGGATGAAGCGTCTATAGGGTATAACGCCTATTCGATATTAAAAACAGGAAAAGATGAGCATGGAAAGTTTATGCCCATTGATACATTTGCGGCGTTTGGTGATTATAAGCCCCCAGTGCCAATATATCTCACAGTTCCGTTTGTCGCTTTGTTTGGTGTATCAGAGTTAGCAGTACGTGCGCCTTCGGTGGTGGCTGGGACATTGTCGATTTGGATCATATATTTACTCGTATGCGAATTATTTGTTAAATCTAAGCAAAAAACTTTACTCGCGTTTATCACTGCAGGACTTTTGGCTATAAGCCCGTGGCATATCATGCTATCCCGTGCTGGATTTGAAGCAAACATAGCATTATTGTGGATTTTACTTGGTGCGTGGTTGATACGAAAGGCTGTTACCAATCCTACATTATTATATATATGCTGGTTGCCGTTTGTGGCTGGAATCTATACATTTAACAGTGCCAGATACGCAGGTCCGCTTATAGCCTTTGGAGTCGCTGTTTCTGTATATAAACAATTACTAGCACATAAGCGGCAATTACTATTGGGCATGTTAATTTCTTTGGTATTACTATTTCCGATAGTCCCGCATTTGCTATCCAAGGAGTCTCGTCTTCGATTTAACGAGGTGAGTATTTTTACTGACTTGCGAACTGTGCTTACGGCAAACGCAAGGCAAGCACAAGATGGATCTGGGAAGCTATCGGTCATCACGCATAATCGACGTATCGGATATGCTAGAGAATACTTCATTCATTTTTTTGATCATTTTGAGCCAAGATTTTTATTTGTTCATGGCGATGGAAACCCTAAATTTTCTATACAAGATACAGGACAACTTCTTGTAATTGGTGCGCCATTTTTGATTTACGGAATGTTTGCGATTTTTGCAGAGTCTCCAGCAATAGGATGGTTGCTCATATGGTGGCTCGTCGTATCAATTGCGCCTGCTGCAGTGGCTCGAGAGACACCTCATGCGCTTCGTACTGAAAATGCATTGCCTGTCTGGCTGATATTTACGTCATACGGAATCGTTTCATGGATACGAAATCAGGTGGCAAAAAATATTAAACTCTATTTATTTATAGGAATTTGCTTTCTATTTATATTCAATTTTTATTATTTTTGGCATACATTGATGGCTCATTATCCTAAGGAGTATTCTGGGGAATGGCAGTATGGTTACAAAAACGCTATTTTGCTTGCCCAAAAATTAGAAAAAGAATATGACACTATCGTGCTTACCGAAAGTATTGGTAGGCCGTATATATATGCATTGTTTTATGGAAACATTGACCCCGTTCAATTTTGGAAAACAAAAGATGCATCATTTGACGCAGCAGGATTTTATAATGTATATGGGTTTAACTCCTATAGATTCACAAGACAAGGCGTAGCAGAATACAAAGGAAAAGTATTGTATATTCTTGCACCAAAAGATGTGCCAGAAAACGCACATGTGGTAGAGACTATACGATTGTTAAACGGTAACCCTGTGCTTGTCGCATTTGATTAATTATGAAATGGCTAAAAAATTATAGCTGGTTGATCGCAATTGTCATGCTCGCTGGATTTCTAAGATTCTGGCAGCTTGGTGTCGTGCCAGTGTCGCCTGATTGGGATGAGGCAGCTTTGGGTTACAATGCATATTCCATTTTGCATACTGGACGAGATGAATATGGTACGTTTTTACCGCGAGCGTTGCGATCGTTTGATGACTATAAACCTCCACTGTACACGTATCTTGTCATTCCATCTATCGCAGTATTTGGTCTAGAAGTTTGGGCGGTGCGATTACCATCAGCAATCATGGGTACACTTGCGGTTTTGGGAGTATATTTTTTGCTTTTGGAAATATTTGAGAAAGATAAACGAGCTCGTATGTACGCACTGCTTGCAGCGCTGCTTCTGGCAATTTCTCCATGGCACTTACAGTTTTCTAGAATTGCATTTGAAGCAAATAGTGGTCTCACATTAAATATTTGGGGGCTATATGCACTGTTGAGAGGTAGGAGGTCTGTTTCGTGGATGAGTGTTGCTGCGTTTATATTTGGTCTCGCTCTGTATGCGTATCATAGCGAACGTGTGTTTGTACCGCTTTTACTAATTGCAGCATCAGTGACGTGGCGCAAAGAATTGTTTCATAACTGGAAAGCGCTGTTGTTACCAATTGTGATTGGATGTATTACAGTGTTACCGCTCCTCCCAGTTGTTTTGGATAAAACATCACTCACACGGCTTCAGGGGACTAGTTCATTGGCTGATCAAACAGGATTACTTATGCGATCTGTGGGCAAACTTACTGATGATGCTACAGCTGGAGATAAGATTGGAGCAATCTTTGACAATCGACGAATAGTGTATGCACAAAAGATTATAGAAGGTTACATATCTCATTTTTCTATTCGCTGGTTGTTCATCTTAGGCGATAATGATCGACATCATGCACCGGATAATGGTCTTTTGTATTTGTGGGAGTTGCCGTTTATTTTGTTGGGAATTTTTGTGCTTTATAAAAGACGTGATGCAATAAGTTCATTTCTTTTCGCATGGTTTTTGTTGGCACCAGTGGCTGCATCTCCTACTTCTGAAACTCCTCATGCTATACGAACATTAGTGTTTTTGCCGATATTTCAAATATTTACCGCATTTGGTTTGATTGCTGCGGTTGACTGGGTAAAAAATACACAAAAAATGCCAAATAAAATCATGAAACTGTTGGTAGCTGGGGCTTGTTCGGTGATAGTTTTAGGGATAGCGTTGAATATTTTTTACTATTTTCATATGTATTATGCACATATGAATCGGGAGTATTCTCGATTTTGGCAATACGGATATAAACAGGCAGTGCTATATACTCAGGCTCATAAAAGTAAATATACGAAAATCATCGTATCTCCAAAACTTGAACAGCCACACATGTTTTTTCTTTTTTACACCAAGTATGACCCAGCGACCTATCTAAAACATGGCGGGACCGCCACTGGTGGATTTGCCGAAAATCGTAATGCTTTTGATATATATCAGTTTAGACCTATCGATTGGGAGCACGAGGTGCATGACGGGGCAACATTGTATATCGGAACGCCCAAAGAAATTCCGACTGGGAGTAAGCAATCTATATATTACCTCAATGGTGAAGAAGCCATGCGTATCGCAGAATAATTTATGTCTCGCGCAAAAATATTTATAATCATTGCAATATTTTTCCTTGCTGCATTTTTGCGTTTGTATCGCTTGAATAGCGTGCCACCTAGTCCATCTCTTGATGAGGTATCTATTGGGTACAATGCGTATTCTATACTCAAAACTGGAATGGATGAATACAACACATTTTTTCCACTTCAGCTGCGTGCGTATGACGATTTTCGCCCTGCATTATATCTATACCCAGTCGTAGCAACGGTGTCTATATTTGGCCTCAATGCACTTGCTGTTCGACTTCCATCTGTTATTTTTTCTCTGGTCACAATGTTTTTCATCTTCCAAACGGCACGACTGTTAGGCAAAAAATATTTTAAGTCCGAAACGATTGCCATATGGGTTTTGGCTTTTACTGCAGTTTCTCCTTGGCATATCTACATATCGAGGCTTGGGCATGAGGTAAATTTGGGACTCGTGCTATTTACCGCTGGTGCATACGCTCTTGTATATTGGGCAGTAGTTCAAAAGGCGATTGGCTTGTATTGGGCGGCAATACTTTTAGCACTATCACTCTATGGATATCAAAGTGAAAAAATAGTACTTCCTATATATGGGGCAACATTTGTGGTTTTGTTTTGGCGACGATTGCTTTCCAATATGAAGGTTTCAGTTACTGCGTTGGCAATATTTACGATATTGGCACTATATGCGGTTTTGCTTACTTTGAGTCCACAAGGGTTATCACGATTACATGGGACGAGTGCCACGGGAATCGATGCGCCTCAAATGCAGCAAGCAATGGTAGCCCACGCTAAAGCAGTATCACAAGGTGACAGAGTGGGTGCCTTATTAACCAGTAAATATGTGACAGCATCCATAATTATTGTGAATAATTATGTATCACATTTTTCACCACAGTGGTTGTTTTTTGGAAATAGACGAGAGAGCCATAAAGTTCCAGATATGGGCTTATTGGCATGGTGGGGTGGTGTTCTTTTTATAGTGGGGTTATGGTATGCATATCAATTGATTCCAAGAAAAATATTTCTATTAGTGTTGGCATGGGTGCTTACGGGTCCACTACCAGCTGCCATTACCACACAGGCGCCTCATGCGATGCGTGCCATGACAATGTTTCCAGCAATTATGATTATTATGGGTGTGGGAATGGGAATGTTAGAAAAAAATATACGTTGGAAATTGGTAGGGATATGGTTAGTTGGGGCGCTACTGCTTTTTCAGGGAGCAACTTTTTACAAACAATATTTTGAAGTATTTCCAAAAGAACAATCGGATTCGTTTCAATATGCGCTTGGCGACGCATTGGAATACGTATCCCAACAGCAGCACAAGTATTCTCATGTGATTGTTACCAACGAAGCAGCAGGGTATCAGTCGTATATGTTTTTCTTGTTTTACCGTCGATATGACCCCAAGCTTTATTTAAATGAGGGTGGAACTGTATCCGGTGGGTATGCCCAGATGCATCGGATTGGTAGTGCTTCATTTGAACCTATTGAAAAAACAGAACAAGTCTTGCAAGATACACTCTATATTGCAGATGTATCACAAATTCCTGTAGGGGGAGTTGTTAAACAGGTGTTTATGAATAAAGATGGTAAGCCAGCACTCGTTGCTATTTCATTATGAAACTATATAAAAATTGGATGTGGATGATCGTATTATTTGGTGTAGCGCTTTTACCGCTGATAAACTTAGCTAGTTCTGGGCTACCCATCACGCATGATGGGCAAGATCATGTGGCTCGTATAGCAAATTTTTATGCTTCGCTTACTGAGGGGATACTCATTCCGCGCTGGGCAGCAAAACTTAACTGGGGATATGGCCATCCTATATTGATGTTTTTGTATCCTTTTCCGTCGTATGTAGCGTCGCTATTTCATCTCATCGGATTCTCATTTGTAGATAGTACAAAGCTCGTATTTGCGGTTGGGTTTATAGCAAGTTTTTTTGCAATGTATTTGTGGGCAGCATCCTCTTGGGGAAGAGCAGCTGGGGTTTTGGCAGCAGTACTTTATACATTTGCTCCATATAGATTTATAGATTTGTATGTGAGAGGTGCGATTGGTGAACATGTTGCGTTTATATTTCCACCTCTCATTTGTTATGGCCTATTTCGGTTGTCTCGTCAGACAAAAGTCACAGCATCAACATGGATATGGATTTCGGTAAGCTGCGCATTGCTTATTCTTTCTCATAACGCACTCAGTCTTATGTTTTTGCCACTTATAGCTCTCTATGCATTGTACTTGGCAATATATGAGACGAAGCATAAAGTGCGATTTATTGCTGTCACAGCTGTATCTATTTGCTGGGGGTTTGTTCTCTCTGCATTTTTTTGGGTTCCTGCTTTGATGGAAGGGAAATACACACTTCGAGATATCGTGACTCGCGGTGATGTGATGGAAAGATTTGTCCCATGGATTTCATTTTTAGATTCCGGCTGGAATTACGGTGGTGGAAATGAATTTAGTAAATATGTAGGCACAGCACAGCTTTTAGGATTGATAGTGGTTTTATGGAAGATACGAAAAGTAACTCATTCACAAAAAATATTTATAGCAGGGGTGATGCTAGCGCTTGTAGTCTCCTTGTATTTAATGACCAATGGCGCTTCGGGAATATGGCAAGTTGTCACGTTGCTACAAAAGTTTCAATTTCCATGGAGATTGCTTTCTGTCGTTGTATTTTTGTTTAGTATTGTTGGAGCATTTGGAGCGTATATAGTGCCAGCTCATATGCGGCGATGGGTAGTGGGATTGTTGTGTGGAGTGGCGATTCTTTCCACGTCTTCTATGTGGCAAGCCAAGCAATATAAAGTTTTTTCGGAATCGTATTTTACCTCTGTATACCGTGGCACCACGGATACAGGTGAAAGCAGTCCAATATGGTCTATTCGATTTATGGAGCATGAACCAAAAGAAGTAATGAGTGTGATATCGGGAAATGTTAGTGTTGTACAGGTTTCTCGATCTATAGACACACATGTCTACAATATAGTCGTAGATTCTTCCGAAGCTCGACTTGTTGAAAATACGCTATATTTTCCTGGGTGGAATGTGTTTGTGGACGGGAAATCTGTGGATTTACAGTTTCAGGATCCTGAGTTTAGAGGTCTTATGACTTTTATGGTTCCTAAAGGAAAACATGCAATTTCAGTAGAATTTGGTGATACCAATCTTCGAAAATTTGCAAATATAGTGAGTGTAGTTGGCATTGTGGTGTTTATAGTTTTTCTTGGTACAATGCGTGTATGGCAATCAAAAAAGCTCCAATTTCGATCGCGATAGCTACATTCAACGAGGCTAAAAATCTAAAAGCGTGTTTGGATTCTGTGGTTGAATGGACATCTCAAATAGTAGTGGTAGATGGTGGCTCAAGCGATCAAACGGTGCAAATAGCGCGAGCGTATAATGCTGAAGTATCCATTACCGATAACCCTGCGATTTTTCATATCAATAAACAGAAGGCGCTAGAGCGATGTAAACAGGAGTGGATATTACAGCTCGATGCTGATGAAGTAATTCCGCAACGTCTGAAGGAAGAGATTCTGTCTATAATAGCTTCACCGAAATCGCACGACGGTTACTTTGTTCCACGGAAAAATTATTTTTTGGGACATTGGTTGTCAAAAGGAGGACAATATCCAGATTTTGTCATTCGCTTCTTTAAACAGGGTAAAGGAGAGTTTCCATCGAAGCACGTACATGAGCAAATACGAATTGCAGGTACACTTGGATACCTCTCAGAACCTATGTTGCACTTCACTAGTCGTACGAAAGCTGATTACTGGAGGAAAGCTGATGCTTATACAATGCTCACTGCAGAGTCATGGAGGGCAAAGGGTCTAAGTCGAAGTGTGCAGCATTATATGTATTATATGTTTGTGAAACCTATCTTGATATTTTTTACGTTATTTATTCGACATAAAGGTATAGTTGATGGCTATTGGGGATTACTTTTTGCTTGGTATTCTGCGTTACATTATCCAATAGCGTACCAAAAATATCTTCGAATGGCCTCAACATGAAACGAGTAATTTTTTGCTTGCTGTTATTTTTATTTACCGCATCCGCTCAAAACGCATACGCTTCATATATGCTCCCATATCCGTCCTTTATGCCCGGAAATAAGTTATATCGTCTAACACGCGTAGCAGACAAGATAAAAGTGTATTGGAGTTTTGGAAGTATCGCTAGAGCTAAGGCCTACATGAGTTTATCTGACAAATATTTGGTGGAAGCCAAAACCCTTTTTGAATATCAACAGTATTTGCTCGGAGCTGATGCGCTGAAACGCTCAAATAGCGCGTTTGAACAGATTCCTATATACATCCAACAGGGAAGAAGCGAGCGAAAAGATATGTCAGGAATTGTCACACAACTAAAAGAGGAGGTGGTGGTGCATGAGAAAATGCTTTCTCAAATGGCAAAAGATACACCACAAGAATTTCTTTGGACACCCGAGAAGACAAATGCCACAAATCTTTCTTTGCTTCAATATATCGAAGGAGCGATAAAAATTCGTCAATCGATAGTACATATCATTGCACCTATATGAAGCTAGTAAATTGGGGTTATTTTTTTATTGCGTTACTATTTTTTATATTCTCATTTGGTTTTGTTGATCCAAATCTTCATTTAAGTACACACCCTGTATACGTAGCGTTTCTACGCCCGCTTATGGTTTTTGTATATAAACAATCGCTTGGTGCAGCAATATTGTATGTTGGGATTATCATAAGCTTATTTGTGCTGTATGCTCGAGCGTTATATTTACTACATATCAAGCATCGATTTGGCGTGAGTCTGGGGTTGATGTTGGCGGCATTATTTTTTTTCCTGTCATATCCTGCGTTATCGTATGACATTTATAATTATATACTTACGGCTAAAGTGGCATTTTTTTATCAAGAAAATCCATATGTGGTCATGCCAATCGAATTTATCGGTGAACCTATGCTCGCCTTTACTCGTGCAGCAAATAAACTAGCGTTATATGGACCAGTCTGGATTGCCGCTACGTACATACCGTATCTTATCGCCGCCAATAATATTGCAATCGCAATCGTAGCCTTCAAGCTATTATCAGTAGGTGGATATATAGGTATTG
>JAGORV010000028.1 GCA_018062625.1 Candidatus Woesebacteria bacterium | reverse complement strand
CGTTTGTCGTGTAATATCCACTCGGTCGATCTACATACACAATACGCTGCATTCCAAAATATGAACCAAACACCCAAAGTATCGCGCATATACTCATTGCCACAACGCGTCGGTCACTCCTAACATTTGTGTATGCGTACGCGGCTATCCATGGCCCAAACAAGACAGTAATAGATAAAAACCGATAAGGAAATTGCACAAGTTTTGGAAATATTTGAGTTTCCCAAAACAACCAACTAATTGGTAATGCAAAAAAATATCCCACCAGCAATATACCACTTATCACTAATACTTCTTTTTTTTGATTTTTATACGACCATATAGCATACATAAGCGCTATCAATACAGGAATTCCTAACAACCACGCATTTTGTGAGCCTATAAAATATTGAGTAGGATCAGAGATAGATGTCGTATCAAATTTCACAAATGTTCTCTCAATCAATGCAGGAATCCAGAAAAATGAAGCGAGTCCTATTCCTTGAATAGCCTTCCAAAACAATCTCATTCTATCGGTACGCATAGCGATATATACTGCTATAGGTACCCCAAGCAATAACGCCAAGGTATTGTGACTAACTATTAAAAACGCTACAGCCAACGGAACGAGATTATATAAAGACGCAGATACTGCATAGAGCAACATCGAGGCAGGGAGAAACGCTAACACTTCGCCCACTGAACCACGTTTATACAAGTCATACACAAGATATGGTGATCCCAAAAATATTAAAGAGCCAAACAGACTAGGGACACGCTCAAACGATCTTCGAAGGAACAAATATATAAATACGCAAGCGCCTATCACAGAACTTGCCAGAATCAATTTCACGCTATCAACAAATGATAGGCCCACAAAATGCAATACCGATCCGATATACATGAATCCTGGATATAAAAAATTTGCCACAGGATATCCAAAGCTGTTATTCAGTCGCCCAAGTAATCGAACAGGAAATTGATTTTCTGCAAGACTTTGATAAAATGCCGACAATCGAATCACCATCCATTCTCCATCGTCAGATATATAAAAGCCTTTATGAAGAAGTGGTCCTAAAATATATAACATCGAAATCATCACAACGATGCCCCACACCCATGGAAACCGTCGTATATGTTTCATAGAGAAGCTTGCTTAGGCACGACGACTTTAAAAAATCTCATAAATCGATCAACACGCTTTCCCTTTTGGTATTTTCCAATAAGTTCAAGTGGCCATGCTGATGAAATATCTTGTGACTGATTTGACACAAAATATGTAGGCACGTGTTTTGCTGATTCTAATATTTCCGATGGAAATTCTTTAGGTAGTGGCCATATACCAACTATATGAATATTTGGATTTTTTACTAAATTTATCTCAAGTGCATAAGGAAACAATCCAAATGTGCCCTCAGTGTATACTGCGATTTTTCCTTGTATAGCTTGAGCTCTAAGGTATGAGGTTATTTCAGGAACTCCCCAACCAGATGGCCAGTCATCTATATACTGGGATCTGTCAGAAATAGGCAATGGCGCATTGAGCGGATCACGAATTATCATATAGCTTGTATATATACTCGGAATGACTAACACCAAAGCAACAACAAGCCAAACAATAGGCTTCTTTATCTTGCCTAAGATATACACACTACTTTCTGCCGCAAGAATAAATAAAGGGATCGTCATAAATAAAATAAATCGAGGATATAAAACCTTTCCAAAATTCGCAAGCAACACCAATGGAGCTATACCCCATCCATAAAGCAGCAATCGTTCTTTCCATTTTGGCCATCGAAAAAACAACGGAATAAATGCCGCTATAAACAACGGTAATGTCATATATCCTCTCACCCAATCAGACATACCACGCAAATTTCCAGCGAAAAATCTAAATGGTTGCGCAAGCCATTCCCTTGGAGAAAATATAAATACGTTATCCTTTTGACCCACTATATAAAAGAATGGAGATAGTCGAAGTACACTATAGAATAGTTGAGAGATTACCGTTGCAATCACAACCAATCCAAACCACTTTATCAGTCTTGAAAACCTCTTAGGAGATGTCCAATCAAACAAGAATAGTGTTAACGGCAATAGGTATAAACTCAAAAATCCAGAGCTTTTATTCAACATTCCAAGCCCCAATGTCATACCAAAAAGCAACGCTATATCAAGCCTGATATTACGAACAAGTAAAACAGCTAAATAGAGATTCCATATGGAAAACATGGCCACCATAGAGTCGTATATCGCCATGCGGTCATACCATAGCGTAAACGGGGAAATTATATATAAAAATACCACTGCCGCTGAAACTTTTCGACTTTTAAACAATTCATATGAAAGAAACCACAATCCAATCATTGAGCCCAGTCCAGCAAGTACTGACGTTAGGCGTCCTGCAAACAAGGGATCTTCGGGTGCCAGTCGTAGCAATACCATGGTAACCCATGTAAACATAGGCTGTTTTCCATCTGTAAGAGATATAAATCGCCAATTCGCATCTTGCGCACCTATTTGAGACCAACGTATATATATCGCTTCATCGGTAAAAATAGGCAATTTAGTAAGATTTGTTAGCCGTGTAGCGGCAAAAGCGAAGCTAAAAAGTACAAGTAAAATGAGGCCAATTTTGCGTCCTGAACCGAAAAACTGCATATATGGGTATTATACCAAAGATAGCAGACAAAAGAAGCAATGACGAGGCTAAACTCGTGGCTGTAGAAGTCGCTTAACGGTTACGTACACCAACCCAGCAGATAAACACACATAAGGAAACCAGCTGTTGACGGCCAATACCCATGGGTCATACGAACCCACATAAATAAACGTGGCATATCGCATAAGTAACCCAAAAGAAAATACTGATGCGACAATATGCAATGCTTTAAAATCTGGCAACAATGCGACAAAAGGTGCAATCCAAACCCAATACCACGGAAGCATCTCTCCGCGCCGCAATATCACAAGCAGTAAGCCAGCTATCATCGCCATGAACATGGCGAGCCTACCGCTTCGTATGAAAAAAAGTGGAATCAAAACAATAGATACAAATTTAGTTGCCACAGAAAGCGCCAAATACCACCATGCTACGATTGTATTTTTCTGCTCAAGACACCATATAGCCACCAATACCAACGCCATCATGGCTATATCATTGTGACTACTCACCAATGATTCAATAATCACTAGTGGATTCAATGCAAAAAGCACCATGCTTACAGCAGCGCTACGCGATTCGCTACGCTTTACAATTTTTGCGAGATATAAACATGCAAGGAGGTAGAACGCAGCCACCAACACTTTTATACCAAAGAGTACCAACACAAAGTATCCGAGCCCAACGGCATACGGAATAAGTGTCAAACTAATCCAAAATGGAGTATATGCGCTTGGCAAATGCGTCCAGCGCATAAAATTAGTCCAAGGATCTATGCCGGCAAACTGAAGTGGTATGACTACATATGGATTTTTGTGATACACCATAACAGTTTTAGCGGTAAACATGTAGTTAAAAAAATCATAAGAAAATGCAGCTGGATAAGAAAATGTAACGAGAAGCACTATAGTCCAAATAAGTAACCAAATTTTTGAAAGCGAAAGAACACCATTTCGAGCTAAATTCAATGCCCAACTATAAAGTGCAAATAGCGCTACTACTATACCTATGTACATTCCTGTAGAAACAGGTCGATTATAAAATCCTATATACTGAAACGCTTTTTGAATTGATTGAACGAAACTAGCGCGTGACAGGGTGAGGTTTAAATCAACCTGTGTGTATGTATAAAGCAGTAAGCATAAAGATACAAAAATATATCCAATATGAAGCAATACAGTGGGATCACTCAGTCGGAAACGTTTCATTATCGATATTTTCCTCGCATAGCATTCCAACGTATATGCAAAATATCCATAAATCCCTGCAGTGAATCTTTTATTGGGTTTACGCGTCTGGTTTCGACATAATGCCATTCAACCGGCACTTCTTTTATCTTATAGCCCAATATCTTTGCCAAATACAGTACCTCTATGTCAAACCCTGCAGTAACCATAGGACCATCTACTGCATTCTGCGTCCCATATAACTCGAGCTTTTGAAAAATTTTTTTCGCTACATCCTTGCGAAAAGCCTTAAATCCACACTGTGTGTCGGTAATACCACGCAATCCAAGTAATGTACTTCGTAAAAACATGAATCCACGAGCCATAATAATTCTAGACATTGGAGCACCCAATCGTTGACTACTTCGAGAACCTATCACAACATCAAATCCTGCATCAAACCATGGAAAAAACTGCTCTATCTGTTTAATTGGCGTCGCCTGATCAAGATCAGAAAACAACACAATTGAACCCTTTGCTTCCTTCATACCGGTTATTACCGTTGCAGCTTTCCCTCGATGTGGATTTTTCAAAACACGGAATCCAGAATTTTCCTGACCAAACTCAGCCAGCAATGTAGCTGTTTGATCACTAGAGCCATCATCTACTAACAACACCTCCCATGGGTATGTTTGTTGAGATAAATATTTAGATACCTTTTCGAGGGTTCCCAGCCGAATATTTGTTTCTTCATTGTACGCTGGAATAACTACTGATAATAAAGGTGCTACCATAAAAATTACTTTCCTTGATAGTGTACCAATCGCTGGACACGAACAAAAGACACAGGCCATTCACCCGTCACTTCTGCTCTTCCAAAGCCAGCAATCTCCCAAAGTGGATGACCGAGAGGCTTACATTCAGGCAATTCACAAATAATTATAAGCTGATCCATAACCGTTGTACGCTTTGGGTCTATCTCTTCTCGCTCGATAACTACTGGCTTACTTCCCCAAATTTCAAAAAAGTATCGATATGCATGATCCGAGTTGAAATTCGCAAGCAAAGCAAAATTGAATGGTTTTCCTTCTGCTTTATCCAAAGCAGCGCGAGCAATGAGCTTTGCCTGCCCAAGCTGATTATTCGGAGGAGTGACGAACGGTCTCCCCTGCCAATTATAAAAAAGTATGTAACTCAGCGCCAAAACTGCAATCACCTTCCCTATCATCCGCACACTCATAGCTCGCAGTAGCAAGCCGATTAGTAAAAATGGAACAGCAAAAAATAGTCCAAAATAATAATCATAAATACCTTTTTTGTATAACCCAAAAAGAAGTATCGGGATAATAAACCACAAAAGTAAAAGTATCGATGAGAACCAACTATCATGCTTACTCTTACTTGCTGAGACTTTAAACGGAAACGTGACGAAACGAGCAACATACGCAACAATGAGTGCCAGAGAACTCCACTGTAAAAATTTAATTGCGACCTCCCATAAAAGCTTGAACTGTGTCGGTACATTCACCATAACCTCTGGTTGCGGAAGTCTTAAAAGCAATCTACCAAAAAGCCGATAAGAAACATCTGTGATGGTTGCCAGAAAAGTGGCAAATACAAATCCTGTGTCTTGTCCTGTTTTCAAAAATCGAATGATTGATATCGTATTGGGAAATCCATGACGCAATTCAAATGCCAAGAATGGTCCATATCCAATCAGAAATCCTGCAATTCCTAACCCGTAGAATGGTAGCATCTTTTTTTCTCGACCAAATAGTACAAACCATATAACAACAATGGGAAATAAAAATAGAAACAGATAATGTAATTGCATACCAATACCGAGTATTACTCCTATCCAAAATAATAATTTTGGATGCTTCTTTACTATAACTAGCCACAATAAATACATGAGCAATGTCGAAAATAACGGAACCAAGTTTGGATTCCAACTTGAACGTGAATAGGCGATAACGACAGGTGAAACGGTATATATACTTGCAGCTATTAGCCCGACCCACTCGTCAAAAAAATCTCTTCCGACTCGGTAAATCAGATAAATCGTCGCTATTCCAGCGAGTGCCACCATGACAGCGGCCCCTGTAGGATCCATTTGCCATGCCCATACAAAAGGGAGCATAAAATAATAATAAATCGGTCCTAAGAAAAATCCTCCAACTGACGCAGTCGGTCCCAACAAGGTAAACTTATGATCTATAAGCATATGCTTGATAACAAGCATGTCTCTCCCCTCATCCCCTAAAAATGTCATATACTCAGAAATTTTATACAGACGAAGATATGCTCCCAAAAGCAATAAAAATATCAAACACAAAGAGGTTGCATGAGCCTGAAGCCATCGAATCATAACGTTATTGATGATGTTGTTTCTTCCAAATCACTCTTGAATACATAGTGTAATTCCAAATTAATCCAATACCCACCCCCACTAAATAACTTATAAAGTACACTCCATGACCAAATATTGTCGTCCCAGTCCACACACATGCTGTCTGGATACCCAAGGCACCAAGAGATGTAGCATTAAATTGTAAAAATTTAGGTACCACACCTACACCAGACACCTTTCTGTCACCAAATGTCCATCGATTATTAAATATAAAATTTGAAATAATCGCAAGTTCTGCTCCAGCAGCACTACCCATAGCAGGGTGCAATCGTTGATAAACAAAAAATTCTAACACGATGGTGTTTATAGCAAATCCTACGGTACCGACCATTGCAAAGCGAATAAACTGATGAGAAATCATTCGCTTCATACGTTCGGTAAAAATATAGAGATAAATATTGATAATGTATTCTAATGGAGCAATTTTAGAATGTCCGAATCGACGATCAGTAAATTGTATCGGAACCTCAGCGACGACCGCGCCATTTAATATCGAGGTATACAAAAAAGCCATTTGAAACACATATCCGCTATATTTAGCCATTTTTGTTCTTGCTTGTTCAAAATATTTTTTTCGAATTACTCGATACCCACCTGTCCAATCATGAATTTTGGGAAACCCAAGACCATATCGGACAATAGCATTTCCTACTTTGCTATATATTTTACGATGAACTCCCCAATTTGGAGGTATAGAACCACCTTTGACATATCTACTTCCGATTACAAAATCTGCCCCCGAAGCCAATCGATCAAACAGACTAGGTAGTGCAGCGGGATCATGAGATAAATCTGCATCCATTTGCACTAAAATATCTGCACTCAATGATTGGATTGCATAGGTCATGCCACGAAGCAGTGCCTTCCCAAGACCTTCTTTTTTTCCAGGAAGAATATGTACATGCTTATGTGTTTTTTGAAATTTTTCGACTTCTTTTTGCGTTCCATCCGGCGAATTATCATCTACGACAAGCACCTCAAAGGTATACCCTTTGATTTTTTGTGACGCGACAAAAAGCGCGTTAAGCATAGTAGTGATGTTCTCCCGCTCATTATAGGTTGGGAGAATAATGACTGCTTTCATATGCGGATAGTTCTAAACTCGCTCTCTCCAATAATTGAGAAGGTCAGCAGCGGTTTTTTCGAAGGGGATTTCGGCTTTCCACCCTGTTTTCTCTTGAAACTTTTTCGTGTCACCAATCAAGATTGGCACATCACTTGGTCTCATACGTGCTGGATCCTGTTTAATCTCAACTTTGACAGTGCTCATTGCAAGCATCATCTTTAACACATCCTCAATCTTGATCGCGTGTCCTGTAGCAATGTTGTAAACTTCACCTGGATCGCATTTTTCGACAGCCAACAGATATGCTCTAACCATATCTCGTACATCTGTGTAGTCACGCTGGGCTTCCAAATTACCTACATAAATAACAGGCTCCTGCTTACCTTTTTCAATAAGAGCAATCTGTTTTGCAAATGTAGACTCAGCAAACGTATCACCACGGCGTGGACCCGTATGATTGAATCCTCGAGTTCTGATGATTTTCATACCGTATGATTCAAAATACTGATACCCAAGGTAATCCATAGCAAGCTTACTGACTGCATATGGTGATAATGGTCGAAGTGGATTTGTTTCCTTTATCGGCACTTCGTTTTCATATACCATGCCATATTCTTCACTAGAACATGCTATTTGAATCACTGGATCTATACCCACCTGACGCACTGCTTCAAAAACATTGGCAGAACCTACAATGTTTACTTCAAGAGTTACTGCAGGAGATCCCCATGATGTTGGAACAAATGACTGTGCTGCCAAATGAAAAATATAATCTGGCTTAATTTTATTTAATGTGGTGTACAAACTATGAGAATCCAATAAATCCGCATCTTCCAAATGCAACTGAGACTTAATAGACTCTATATGGTCCATTTTACTTCTAGGTCTACTCATGCCCCATACTTCAAATCCCTGTGAGAGAAGTAATTCTGCCATGTGACTCCCTACAAATCCTGCTATCCCTGTTATCAATGCTTTTTTTGCCATACGCCTCCTTAATAAAACAACCTATATATTTTTACATCCGACCTATACCATAATACATGAATCCAAGATCGCGAACGCGCGCGGGTTCATATACATTGCGACCATCAAATAATACCAAATTTTTCATACCTTTGGCTAGGCGCACTAAATCCAACTGTCTAAATTCATTCCATTCCGTAACAACTGCGACTGCATCAGCGCCAGTTGCTGCACTATATGCGTCTTTTGCGTACTCAACCGTTTCACCGAGTAAACGTTTTGCGTTTTCCATGGCTACTGGATCATACACGACTACTCGAGCGCCTTGTGCTAGAAGTGATTTAATGATATCTGTTGAAGGTGCTTCTCGCATGTCATCAGTGTCCGGCTTAAATGACAATCCCAACACAGCAATGGTTTTTCCTTCCAATGAGGTAAAATGACGTACAATTTTACCCACAAAATTATTTCTTGCTTCAGTGTTTATAGAATGAACAGCCTTAAGTAAACTAAAGTCGTAAGAATATTGTCCAGCGATAGCAATAAGCGCCTTCACATCTTTCGGGAAGCAACTCCCACCATACCCAACTCCTGCGTATAAAAAGCTACGCCCAATACGTCGATCCAGCCCAACTGCCTCAAGCACTCGCTCAACATCTGCGCCAACTTTTTCCGCTAAAAAGGATATGCTATTTGCGAAAGAAATTTTTGTTGCGAGCATGGAATTGGAAGCATATTTGATTAATTCTGCGGTTTCTACATTACTAGTAACCACTGGGGCATCTATAGATTTATGAAGATCTATGAGAATCTGCTGTGCTCGATCTGATGTGGTACCGATTATGACTCGGTCGGGGTGCATTGTGTCCGACAATCCAGTTCCCTCACGCAAAAACTCTGGAACAGATGCGATTGCAAACGAAGACCCTTCAGGCTTCACGCGATTAATGATCTCAGAAACTTTTTTGCCCGTTCCGGGTGGAACAGTACTTTTTGTTGCAACGACTTTATATCCCACTAGTGATTTTCCCACTTCTTCTGCTGCGGCAAAAACACTTTTCAAATCCGCTTCCCCATTGGGAGCTGATGGGGTACCTACGCAAATAAACACTACGCTAGATGGTTCTACCGCCTCTTTATAATTCAGAGTGAAATGCAGTCTCCCTGCTGCAAGATTTCGTTTCAACAACTCATCAAGCCCAGGTTCGTAAATCAATGGATCACCACTATTGAGACGATCAATTTTTTCTTTTGTACGACCCACCACCCATACGGTATTTCCTAAATCTGCAAATACAGCGGCAGTTACTAATCCCACGTACCCATGTCCAATAAATGTAATCGTCATATGTATAGTATATAAAATAATACGCTCAGATGCTATCCCGCGTCTTAATCTGTGATATGTCACCTATGAAGCTTCTTGTGCATGGACCAGTTTTAACC
>JAGORV010000027.1 GCA_018062625.1 Candidatus Woesebacteria bacterium | reverse complement strand
AACACTGCAGATACAAACAATATCTTCATGGTTTTTTAGGTCCACCTCGCAATGACGAGTCTTGGCGAGTCGAGACGGGCTTGGTGAGATCGATAATCGCATACGTGTCATTTCGCACTAACACCGTGTATTGTTCTGCCAATGTTTTGGTCTCCCAATCATTATCTGTCGGAGACACGGTCACATACGTTGTCGCACCTTTTTTGATCTTGTCTTCTATATCAAATCCTAGTGGCCATCCTTGGCGCTTGGTGTAGTAGAGAAACGTCGTATCACCGTTGTATGGCGCTATCACTTTTGCATCCTTAGGAAGTAATTTATCTGCCATCTTCCCTGCTTCAATTATCTCTGGTCGATTGATCCAATAGAAGGTTCGCATGGTAAACCAAGAAAATCCAAGCATAGCAAGCATACAAATCGTGGCGACGGTCCAACTTGCCACACGGGAAAAAGTGGTATTGGTGAGAAGAAAATATAATCCTTTCGCCACATAAATACTTATCGTTGGAATGATGATGATCTGATAATAATCATGCTGTACGTTACCCGTGGCAAATATTGTGACGTAGGCTAGACTTCCGAGGAGAAACCAACGAAATATCGATCCTTCTTTTTTTTCTGATTTGACGAGCAAACCCAGTCCCAACAAGATAAGTCCCCAGTATCCCAATATAAGATTACCCACGCGTTCCGCAAAAATCCAATGAAACCATGCACCTTTAAATCGTATACCATTAGAATTAAACAACCACTCGGATACAGGAATTCCTTCGGGAAATTGCATAATCCATTTACGCCAAAAATACAGTGGCAATATAGTAACCGCTCCATAGAGAGCAAGCTGGAGTAGCCAAGCCATATTTTTCTTAGGAGTTCGCAAAAACAAATACCCGATAGGCACTAGTAAAAATGCAGCAGTGGGTTTGGCAAGCAGTGCTATCGCACTTGCGATAGAAGCCAGAAGCAACAAAATCCAAGACTTTTTCTCGGTATACAGTGCGACCAACCAGACGCCAAGCACTGCCCAAAACACGGCAAATGTATCTGGCAGTATTGCTCGCCCATAAAACATGCCATATGGAAGTAGCGCATAAACCAAACCTGTCAAAAGTCCGGTCAAGGGATTTGCAAATCGAGTCACCAAAAGCACAAGCACCACAGCAGTACCTGCGCATGCCGCTATGTTTGTCAGCCGCAACCATACTTCTACCGGCAATTGAGAAAATGTTTTAGCAAGCGTTGCTGCTATGTACTGATACATAGGAAGCTCCACCATGCGATATCCCATGGGGTTATCTTTGCCTGACTGAATATTGGACAGGTCTTCATATCGAGGATGGAATATATCAAAACCAAATCGCAAAAACCCTACAGCAACTCCTGCGGTATCTACCTGACGGAAGCTATGCCAGTCAGCGACGGGAGATGATACATGATATAAACGTAATCCGATAGTCAACGCTAAAACTAGACATATACCTAACCGAAATATAAATGGCTTCATTATTTTTCGTCTTCCTCCGTCACCGTCTTGATCTCTCGTACCACACGCTTGAGCACAAAATCATCAAACTCCAAAATAAATGGTATTCCTTGTGGTGACTTGATTTCAAAAGCCTCTTTCACGGTTTGTGCAGAATATATGGAATAGGCAAAGTTGTTGAACTTAAACATATGCCACATACCATCGGTCAAACCGGTAGGGAATATCCATGCACGACCATAACGAATCGGTGTATTTACAAACACAAACGCTTGAGTATTTTGCAACGGGAAGAAGTTTGCTTTCAGCGCAAGAATGGTCGTTTCGCTCACTTTGCTTGCCTTTTTCCAATCATCTTTTACCCGCATAAGATCCAAGTAATTCCAAAAGGCTAACATAAGTACGATAACTACAGCGAGAATTGCCAATATTCTCTTTCCCTTGGTGCTCCAAAGTATTTCTAAAGTTTCACCTAGTGCTAATATCAGAAACGCAGATGGCACAAGTGCGTATCGCTCAGTCATACCACCAAGCCCTAAGAACGGAATCATAGATAGCAATGCTGCAACCACCCAAAGTAAACTTCGTTTGTAAGCAGCTATATGACGCCCGAACAATCGAATTTTGACGACTACAACTGCAATCATCGCCACTGCACCCACAGATATCCATAATAGATTTTGTCGTAGGTTATTTCGTAGCACTTCAAACAACTCAACAACTTTGGGTCCAAAAAAGCTAGCAAATATATATCCCACGCCGTTTCCGAGAGCATTCACAAGCAGAGTGGTAGGCTTTACACCATAATTTCCTGAAGCGCCCTCAGCAGACGCTGCTGACCTAATCCACCAATACAGCGGACTCATAGCCAAAATAAGCAAAAGCCCCCAACTTCTCACTCCGTACAAAGCAAATCCTACAAATGCAGCAACGAGTGGCGCGACGCTCCCTCCCTCATACGACATAGCGCTGGCAAATGTTGTAACTATTCCTACTACCCACCAGAGAGTTGTCCACCGTTTCGCCCACCATGCACTATCAAATGCAAGCAAGGCACTAAACAAGAGTGCTGCAGAAAGTTGGTGACTGTAGGTAGATACCCAATAGACAATCTCATGATGAATGCTGAGTGTTATAAACAACAACGAAACAACGAGTGCAATCCATACCCGAATTTTCTGTCGTAGGAGAAGTAAAAATAATGCAGAAGTAAGCCAAAAGAACAAGACCAATGACACCACGTGATACGCAAGTGGCTTGAGCCAAAATACAGAATACAATACAAAATAGAGCAATTTGGGTATAGGTCTGTAGAAAAATCCTTCACTTGAGGTAAAGAACGACCATAATCCAGATGAAGGTGTAGATGCTGCCCATCGCAACCAAGTAAAGTCATCACCCATAAAGTACAGCGACAACGCATCTTTATACACGATAAATACACCCGCCAACAAATAGAGTACGTAGCTCAACTTCGATGTAAATGCGCGTTTAAGAATAACAAAATATGACTCAGGCTTTATCCCTGTGGAAGCAAGGGTTGCCATGGCAGCACCCATGATCAGCCATGTGCTAAAGGCCACTTTAGACGCCTCAAATACATCAATAAGTATCGCGTTTAAAAACAATCCGACTATACCCGCAAATACACCGACTACAAAACTCTCAGGAACAGCGGTTAGTTTCGCTCGTCCGGCAAAAAATACCGTAAACGCCACCATGAATATTCCCAAAAATGCTATTGTCCCCAAAACTCCCGTCTCTCCAAGCATACGGAAATAATCCCCGTCGGTGGCCACTGATAGCGTCGAAAAACCACTACCCAACAAATAATTTCTACTAAATGCGGCTATTGCCATAGGCCATTCCGCCTGAAAACGCGTCGTCAGGGAAATGTCATAGACGAATGCTTTTTGTATCAGAAAACTTCCAGAAATTGTTGCAATCTCTCCAGACCCAGTAGCCAACGCGCTACTGGTTATATATTCGATCGTCTTGATAGTTTTTGACGGCTTATCGGTTACTGGAGCCGTTACCCCTATAAATCCACTCCCCTTCGGCAGATTTTCTGTGGCAGGTGATTCCTGCGTTTCTACTTTTGCTGTGCCCCCTTGGACTTCATCTAGCGTGCCAATGGGTTGTCCTGTAGAAAGATCCACGATAACGTCGGAGAACCTAAATGTTTTATAAAATCGCTCAGAAGCACTCGAGACAAAGTTTAACATCACAAAACTCACTATAATTACCGGAACGATCCATACTGCTTTCTTTTTCCAAATCAACATCACGCTTATGGCAACTAAATACACCAAAAACGAAATGCGCGATGCGGTAAAGAGGAGTAATACCAACGACATGGCAGTAAGCACAAACATAAAAAGCTTTTGCCATAACTTTTGCATCCCAAATACGAGACTACCAAATATAGGAATCACCAGCACTAAATATGCCCCAAGATCATAGTGACCACCAAATGTAGAAGCAATTCGCGCTGTAGGCGGAAGTCTGAGTGGCAAACCTTTTGCAAATTCCTCATTCATGGTTAAAAACGCAGGAAACCCTAAAAATTTCTGGCCAATTCCATAAATAATTATTGCCACAGCAGTAAGCGCTAGTGTCCATATAAACGCATATAAATGTGATGGTTTTTTAGCGAGAGCATAATAGCCGATGAAAAATAACGCCATATATTCTACTCTGCGTATGTAGTGAAGGAGCGCTAAATGTGGGAAATAGGTCAGAAGTTTAGGCCCGATAAACAGCATGGAAAATACGAGGCTAATCAGACCCACAATCCAATAAATCACTATTGGAATGGTAAGCGCTGTGTCTGGGAAGAGCTTCCTTCTCCAGAGCATGAGTACAAAACACGCAGCGACTATAGCCACCAACATATCCTCAATTCGCACGTATACCCATGTCTGGACGATATCAAACAACGGGAGCTTCGGATACAACGGTATAAAAGCCACAAAAAAGCAGCTCGCCAGTAATACCCACTCTTTTTTACACCAATTTATAAGCTTCTGCATATGTCTCACTTAAATACCCTTTTCCCATGATAACACCGATTGACCAAGCAATTCCTGCTTTTGCTTTCAATAAAATTTTCAACAATTGCAGTGCAGTTGGAGAACGGTGTTTTTTATAAAAATAAATGAGCCCTTTATAGATATTCAACACTGGACCTTTACGCTTATTGGTAGAGCTACCAGCACCAAGATGGATGATATGAGCGCGTGGATAGAAAAATGTTGGATATCCTTTTTGCTTAGCCCGATAAAGCAAATCTATCTCTTCCATATACATAAATATCTGTTCATCAAAGAGTAAATCCTGCATAAATAGTTTTTTTGGTGCCATAATACAAGCTCCAGAAACCCAATCTACTTTTCGTACAGTATTGGGACTCCACCGTGTAATCCCTAAACGATCTCCCTGAAAAAATAAAGCAGCCACAACAACCGGAAGCGAGAAAAATGGCCCACAAGACGTTTGTGCCGAATGATCGAGATTAAGTAGTTTGCCCCCCACAAATGCATTGGGATGTTGACGAGCAAATGCAAGCAATTTTCCAATCGCGTTGTGAACTATCACAGTGTCAGAGTTTAACAACAATATGTATTCCCCGTGACTTGCTCGTATACCTTGATTATTTGCACGGCCAAATCCCACATTTTCTTTGTTGAGGATAGTTTCCACCTTTGGAAATTTTTCTTTTAACATCTGCCTTGTTCCGTCGGTGGATACATTGTCGACGAGGATAATTTCCCAAGAAATCCCTGTGCCTTTCATACTTTTTATGACTGAAGCCAGACAATCTTGGGTGAGTTTTTTGGTGTTGAAACTAACGATGATAATCGATAAATCCATAAGAGGTTATTGAAAAAGGCGGGAAAATTTTAACGTGTAGGTGAGATTCTTATTTCGAGATTTTATAAATTTTGCCGGCACTCCCCCTACGACTGCATACGGCTCAACATTCTTGGTGACTACTGCACCACTTGCAACCACTGCACCACGGCCAATCGTCACCCCAGGAAGAATTGTCACGCGAGAACCAATCACTACGTAGTCTTCGATCACCACTGGGGCGCCAATTTCAGCAAACGTAGGACTGTCTATATCGTGTTCCATGGTATAAATTCGAACTTCACCCGCTATCGATACGTTATTCCCTATCTGAAGTGGCCGCGCGCCTGACCCCATGAATTGGCGAATATAACTTACAATCTTGTTTCCTTTTACCTTACCGTCTCGTTTAAATCGACCATCCAAAAATGCGTCGTTACCTACTATGGTATTGTGTCCGATTTCAACCCCTGCTGGATTGTTAAACTGTGCATGCCAATGGATAGACGAATCTGAGCCTATGCGCACACCAAATATGTATCTATAGAAAGCCAGTCGAATGATATGGCTTGGGATAAATCCCGTCATGGTTGCCAGATATACCCAAAAATCGATAAAAAATCTCATACTATCCCTTCTTTCTTTCCTACTTGTTCAAGCAGTGAAATGACATCTGTCGCCGCTTTGTCCCACGTAAAGAGCTTCACTCGTTTAAGACCCTCTGCTATACGCTTTTTTTCTTTTTCTGTCCCCTTCTGTGAGAGGGCGAGCACAATCCCATCTGTGATACTTTGTAAGTTTTCTGGATCTATATACAAAGCCGCATCACCCGCTATCTCTGGCAGACTAGATACGTTGCTTGTCACCACTGGGCAACTGTGAGCCATAGCTTCAAGTACGGGTAAACCAAATCCTTCATATAGACTAGGGAGTACAAAACATTGGGCTTGTGTATAAAGTGCAGGCAAATCCTCATCAGGCACAAATTCTAAAAATTTTACTCTTCCCTCTACACCATAAGTTTTGGGAGCTTGGAGAATTTCCTCATATAACCAACCTTTTTTGCCCACAATGACGAGATCAATTTCTTTATCTGAAATTTGAGAGAAAGCTTCTATAAGTTTCGTGAAATTTTTTCTCGGCTGAAGCGTGCCTACCGAAAGGATGAATCGAGAAGATATATCGTATTTTTTCGTGACATCATCCTTCATAGCGGTTAATTTGCTAGACGTCTGCACGAGCCCTGGATACACAACTTGAACTTGATTATTAGCCACGTTGTAGGCCTTTATTATAGCACGTTTACTATACTCACTGATCGTAATTATGCGGGAAGCGACACCAGCGGAGTAAGCAGTCCAATGAACAAGTTTGTGGAGATCAGCAGGGCGAAATAACTCTGGATACAACAAGTATGACGTATCCATGATAGCCATGACCCGAGGAATAGGCACAAAACGTGGTACATAATGCGTAGGAGAAAACACAACATCTGCAAACGGTTTATCGCGTCGGAGCGCTATGGGAAGCCGAAATATGGTCCAAAATTGCTTTGGAGACAGGACTCTATATTCCCATGCTCTACTTGCTTTTGGCATATCAGGAAGTGGCGCATTTGGTAGGTAGACTCGTACGCTGCTAAACGATGTTTTTCCTTCTCGTACCGCCTTTTCTATACGCACTAGGAGTTCATAGGCAAATCGCCCTATTCCTACTCGACTAGCAACATTTGCTTCATATCCGTCAATGGCAAGAATCATATGGTTGGAGTAAATCCTGGATACACAACACGTAAAATATTTTTCGACAATTGAAGATAGTTGTGCACATCTTCCATTGTCGCCTCAGAATCACATAAAAATAAACTGCATTCTGCTTTTGCCCATCGTAATCTTCTATTTTGCTCATCTCGTATTTGCGAAACAAAACTCTCTGGATATCGCAAAAAGCTCACATCATGAATAGTGGTAATGCCTTTTGCATCCCGCAAGGGTGGCTGTGTCCAATCGCTACTCCAAAAAACATCAACGCTCCCAATAAATGACTCTATAGGGACGATATGCAACCGGTTCCAAAGAATCGTAAGCACTGTGGGTGGGACAGGGACAGATACCAACGATAATTTTTTACTATTTCCGCCTAAATCCGCCAAGAATTGTGAAAATACCTGTCTCTTTCGGAGAGATGCCCCAAACAAAACATATTCGTTTTTTGTGTCTGTTTCCAAAATTGCAGAAACCAACCTGCGAACATATTGCGCAACACCAGTCTTCTCATGTGCTATCTGACTTATATCAATGCCTATCCGCATACATTCATTTTGTCCCAGACCCTCCATATCCATTTGGGTGAGATTTGTGCCAATTCCAAGCAGACGATACGATCGATCGAATATCAGAAAATTTCGGTTGCCAACTAAACTCTTTTTGAAGCTTGTTGCTATCTGCGACCAGCTCTGCTGGATCACCTGAGCGCCTTGGTGCATTGGTAACCATAAAATCTACTCCAGAAACTTCTTTTACCACACTCAGCACTTCTTTCACGCTGATCCCTATCCCAGTTCCTACGTTGTATCGATCGGTTGCGTGACCTGCCTCTAAAGCATCAAGCGTAACGAGGTGTGCATCACAAAGATCGTCAAGATGGATATAGTCTCGAACTGCTGTACCGTCTGCGGTGGGATAATCCGTACCATACATATACATCTGCGCGCGTTTCCCGAGCGCTGCCTGACACGCCAACGGGATCAAATGCGTCTCTACAGCATGGTCCTCACCGGTTAATCCGTCGCCACTTGCACCTGCGGCATTGAAATATCGAAGCGAAATTGATCGAATTTGCGCCATCTTATCGTATTGAGCGAGCATTTCTTCAAAACACCACTTCGAAAGTCCATAGGGGGATACTGGCTCTTTGGGGTGATCTTCAGGAATTGGACTTATTGTTGGCGTGCCATACACGGCTGCAGTAGAGGAAAATATTATCTTATCAACGCCAGTTTTTCTCATAGCCTCCAAAAGTGCAATCGGACGAATCACATTGTTTTGCATATATTTAATCGGGTCTTTCACTGACTCTTCTACCCGTAAATATCCCGCAAAATGTATAACAGCATCAATGTTGTTTTCTGTAATCACTTGGGTGATGAGTGCCTCATCGCTTATATTTCCCTCTACAAATACCGCCTCTTTGGGAAGTGCAGATTTATGTCCAAATTCTAGAGTGTCTAAAACTATCGCTTTAGATCCACGGGACGCCAATGTTCGTACCATGTGACTGCCTATATAGCCGGCCCCTCCTGTGACTAACACATTCATGTATATATTGTACCCCACTTGATGCAATATTGAAAAACCTAAGGCTACTTGGAAGCTCTAGAGTAGAATGTAAGCAGTAAGAATGAAGCTAAAAATCCACCTGCATACCACGTAAGTCGTTCTGCGGTGAAAAATATCCAGAAAGCAAATAATGGCATAGACAAAACAAGACAGCCAAGCGCTGCAAATACAAGATATTTAGGCTTATTAAGCCATAGCAAACTTACCAGCGAAATGAGAAAAATAATATCTTGAGGCTTCATGCAAAGTTAGGTGTTCGTCGATTTATAATACTCAATCGTCGCAGCGAGCCCTTCTGATGCTGAAATCTTTGGTTCCCAGTTCAAAAGCGCTTTTGCTTTACTTATATCCGGGCATCGTTTACTTGGATCATCAGCAGGCAGCGGTGCCTTTTGAATTTCTGAAGATGATCCTGTCATGGCTTTCACTTTTTGCGCCAAATCGAGCATGGTAAATTCTTCTGGATTCCCCAAATTTACCACCTCACCTTTGGCAGCATCTGTTTCCATGAGCGAAATTATTCCACTCACCAAATCAGATATGAAACAAAACGACCTCGTTTGCCCACCTTCTCCGTATACGAGAAGTGGTTTTCCAGCTAACGCTTGATTGATAAAATTAGAAACGACTCTTCCATCGTCTTTACGCATACGAGGACCATACGTGTTAAAAATTCGGACAATTCGCGTGTCCACGCCATATTTTCTGTGATACAGCATAGTCATCATTTCGCCATACCGCTTTCCCTCGTCGTAACACGCACGAACTCCATTTGGATTTACATTTCCCCAATAAGTTTCTTTCTGTGGGTGCTCATGAGGATCACCATACACTTCACTTGTTGATGTGAATAAAAATCGAGCCCCATAGGCTTTAGCGACTTTTAATAACCCTCGAGTCCCTACGGTATTTACGAGTGCCGTCTCTTCAGGATAATGTTGATAATCAGGAACTGATGCTGGAGATGCTAGATGATATAGATAATCTATAGGCCCTAGCATAGGAAGCTCCCCAATCACATCATATTTTATAAAGGTGAAATTTGGATTCTTTTTAGCTTCTGATAGATTTTCTTCGCGCCCAGTCAGAAGATTATCTACAGCAAACACTTTGTATCCGCGAGAGAGCAAACTATCTGCGAGATTACTCCCGATAAACCCAGCGCCAC
>JAGORV010000068.1 GCA_018062625.1 Candidatus Woesebacteria bacterium | reverse complement strand
TGGTATGTCATCGCACTATTCAACATCATCCAGAGTGTGATTGATGTCGGAGTTGCATGGGTATTGGTATATACATTTAAACTTTATCGCTTTGCACCAAGTAAGCGAATATCCCCATGAACACATCAGGAGTCCATATCGATAATGTTTCATTTCAATATGGTGTTGGTGGGTATGAATTGGATGGAGTTACCACCACCATTGCCTCAGGTTCTTTCTGTGGTATCACTGGTGTAAACGGCTCAGGAAAAACTACTTGTACGTATCTCCTCAATGGTCTTATCCCTCATCAGATAGAAGGCAAGTTAACTGGTGATGTATTAGTCGATGGAATTAGCACAAGAAGTAAACCCGTTTCCTATTTCGCTCAAAAGGTGGGGATGGTGTTCCAAAATCCTGACTTTATGATTTTCAACCTCACCGTAAAAGAAGAAATCGCATTCGGTCTCACTAATCTGGGGCTTGATCGGGTAGATGAACGAGTGGAAAAATCGCTTACTGAGGTAGGGCTCGCTGGATACGAAGATCGTGACCCACATATGCTTTCGCTTGGACAAAAACAGAAACTAGCGATCGCCACAGTCCTTGCCATGGATACAAGCTATATCGTGTTGGATGAACCATCGGCGATGCTCGATTATCACAGCGCAATCGAACTTTATAGTCTTTTGACCAAACTGAATAAACAAGGAAAGACAATAATCGTTGTCGAGCATGACACTGATTTCCTCCTTACGTATGCCGATAGTATGATCGTTTTAGATAACGGATCCTGCGTCTTGCAAGGTTCTACCGAAAAAGTGTTTGAGGAAAAGAGACAACTTCAGGAGTTGGGAATTAAAATTCCAAGGAGAGTCTCTTATGAATAATTTGAAAACTTGGTTAGGAATATTGCTCCTGCTGATCATAAATATCCTTATCTTGGATACGAAGGATCTTTATCTCTTATCTCCAATTTTCACTTTTATATATCTCTATGGATACCTTACACAATCCAAACGAAAGACTGTTCAGAGAATTCGCGCGTTTGTATACATTGGAATCTCTCTCCTCTTCTTTCAGATAGTGTTCAATCAATCGGTTTCTATGGTAGAACGTATTTCTGCTGCACTTCGGGTGACTTTGCAGATCGCATCGATCAGTCAGATCGTTTTCCTATTTGTGCAACATATTTCCCCATCTGCACTTATCTCTGCACTTGGGTTTCTCCCTCGTACATGGCAATTATTACTTGCGATGACATTTACTTTCATCCCTGTCCTGGTTCAAGAGCAGGACGCGATACAGATGGCCCAAAAGTCTCGAGGTTTCGGTCTGACATGGAAATCGAAATTCATCGCACCCTTCGCCTTCTTCGTGCCGCTTATGCATCGGATACTCCAACGCTCCGAAGCCATAGGCCTCACCATGGTATCGAGAGGGTTTGTAGAGGAATAACATAAAATATTTCAGTTCTGGACTTTCATAGAGGTCTAATCTATACACAGATATAGTATAATCGCACTGTATGAATAATAATTTGACCAACATGAATAGTCCCATGATAAATATTGCTGAGAGCACGAGCTGGCAGGATTATGAGCTTCTGGACAGTGGTAATGGTCGAAAACTCGAGAGATATGGAGCTTATCGATTTGTTCGCCCCGAATCCCAAGCACTGTGGCAGCCTCGCTTATCTCCAGTTGAATGGGAGAAGGTTGATGGTGTATTTCAAGAATCAGCAAACAAGGATGAAAGTAAATGGAGATTGAAACCTAACGTCCCCGCTCGATGGAAAATGCACTATAAAGATCTTACTTTTTGGGTCGAGCCCACACCATTTCGTCACTTTGGCGTATTTCCTGAGCAAGCATCACATTGGGACTGGGTGCAAGAAAAAATTGTGAATGCACATCGTCCGATTAATGTTTTGAATCTATTTGGTTATACAGGTATCGCATCACTCGCAGCTGCTGCGGCAGGCGCATCTGTCACTCATCTGGATGCATCCAAAAAGTCCATCACCTGGGCACATGAAAACCAAATACTCTCTGACCTCCAAGATAAACCAATCCGTTGGATCGTAGATGACGCCCTCACCTTTGTCCAAAGAGAAATTCGAAGAGGAGTTAAATACCATGGAATAATCATCGATCCACCTAAGTTTGGGAGAGGCCCAAAAGGAGAACTCTGGAAGCTTGAAGAAACCTTCCCCAAATTGCTAAGTGAGTGTAGGAAACTACTAGACCCCAGTCCTCTTTTCGCAGTAGTTACGGTGTATGCGGTGAGACTTTCGTCCCTCAGCTTGTACTACACAATGCGAGATATATTTGGAGATATCGTATCTTCAGGCGAACTTACGATCGCCGAAACGGGTGGGCTTCGTCGCCTCTCTCCTGCGATCTATGCGCGATGGAGTGCCAAGTAATTGAGATTACTTACGTCACGATTTCTGTCGTGCTGAGTTCTTCAAGTTTGGAGATTACCTCTGCTTCTGAATAATTTGAGGTGTCAATTTGTTTACTTTCAAATAATCGCAATCCTTCAATAATTCTCCTTGCATATACTGCTTCATTTTTCCGTAGATAGTTTACTTTTGTCTCATTTTGCGTGAATGTCTTTGTGATAAGCACGAGCTGTGCAAAAAATGGCGCGGTATTAATGAAAATATTCGTAATATCTTTAATATCGACACTACGGATCCGTGAAGAAAAGAAAAACTTCCGTGTGATTAGCGTAATTCTCCCT